>JAVLFO010000494.1:0-6992 GCA_046052805.1 Aquabacterium sp.
GCAGCTTGATGGCTTCACCCGCCTGCATCACGCCCATCATGCCGACCACCGGGGCGAAAACGCCCAACAAGGCACAGCGCGCCTCAATGGGCGGCGCATCCGGCGGAAACAGGCAGGCGTAGCAAGGACTGAGGCTGTCGCGGGGGTCAAAGACGCTGATCTGGCCGTCAAAGCGCAAGGCCGAGGCAGACACCAAGGGCACGCCGGCAGCATGGCAAGCGCGGTTGATGGTTTGGCGGATGGCGAAGTGATCGGTGCAATCGAGCACCACATCGGCTTGCGGCACCCATTGCGCCAGCAGCTCAGCATCGGCCGCTTGAGCCAGGGTGTGAACGTGCACACCCGGGTTGATCTGGGACATGGCCGTGGCGGCCGAGGCCACTTTGGCTTGCCCGACGCGCTCGGTGGTGTGCGCGATCTGCCGCTGCAAGTTGGTGAGGTCAACCACATCGGGGTCAACCACCGTGATGCGCCCCACCCCACTGGATGCCAGGTACATCAAAGCGGGCGCGCCCAAGCCACCTGCCCCGATGACCAGGGCGTGTGAACCTGCGAGCCGCTCTTGAGCCGCCTCCGACCACTCGTCGAGCAGCAGGTGGCGGCTGTAGCGCAGGCGCTCTTCGTCGTCCACAGCGGTGGGCGGCTTACTGCGCCTTGTCCTTGCCTTCTTCGGCCTTGCGCTCGGTCATGGTCTTGGAGGCCTGAACGGGCTTGCCTTGCAGCTGATTCAACGCTTGCTGCAGCGGGAAGTCTTCGGCCGAACCAAACTCAGGCAAAGGCTTGGGCGCCTCGGCCTTCTTGGCATTGGCTTCTTCCAGCTTCTTGACCGCTTCTTCGCGGGCCTTTTCACGGGCGGCGTCCTTCACCTCTGCACCTTGGCCGCTGCCGATGTGCTTGTCCAGATCGGCCTCGCGCATGCGCAGGGCCGAGAACAGATTGCCTTCGGCGCTTTCATCGACCATGACGTCGGGCACGATGCCCTTGGCCTGGATGGAGCGGCCGCTCGGGGTGTAGTAACGGGCCGTGGTGATCTTGAGGGCGGTGTCAGCGGTCAGCATGCGCACGGTCTGCACCGAGCCCTTGCCAAAGGTCTGGCCGCCCATGATGGTCGCGCGCTTGTGGTCTTGCAGGGCACCTGAGACGATCTCGGAAGCCGAGGCAGAACCCTCGTTGACCAACACCACCATCGGCACGCTCTTCAAGCCAGCGGGCAGCTTCGACAAGGGGTCCACGCCAAAGCGGCGCGAATAGTCTTCTGAGCGGGCCTTGAACACGGCCTTGGACTCGGGCAACTGCCCGTTGGTCGAGACCACGGTCACATCTTTGGGCAAGAAGGCCGCCGAAATGGCGATGGCACCTTCCAGCAAACCGCCTGGGTCGTTGCGCAAGTCCAGCACCAAGCCCTTGAGCTTGGGGTCTTCTTTGTACAGAGCGGTGGCCTTGGTCACGAAGTCCTCGACGGTGCGGTCTTGGAACTGCGTGATGCGGATCCAGCCGTAACCGGGCTCGATCACCTTGGCGCGCACGCTTTGCACGTGGATTTCTTCACGGACGATGGTGACCGGGAAGCTGCGGTTCTCGGACTTGCGGAAAATCGTCAGAACGACCTTGGTGTTGGGCTCGCCGCGCATGCGCTTGACGGCTTGGTCCATGGTCAGACCCTTGACGAAGGTCTCGTCGATCTTGGTGATCAGGTCAGAGGCCTTCAGGCCCGCGCGGAAAGCAGGCGAGCCCTCGATGGGCGAAACCACCTTGACCAGGCCATCTTCCATGCCGATTTCGATGCCGACCCCGACGAACTTGCCGCTGGTGCCTTCACGGAATTCTTTGAAGGTGGTTTTGTCGAAATAAACCGAATGGGGGTCCAGGCCGGACACCATGCCGCCAATGGCGTCGCCGATGAGCTTTTTCTCGTCAACGGGTTCGACGTAATCGGTTTTGATCATCCCGAAAACCGCCGCCAATTGCTGCATTTCTTCGAGGGGCAGCGGGGCGACCGAACTGCGCGCCGTGGCGCCGAATTGCAAGGTGGTCAAGCCGCCAGCCAGCGCACCCAGCGCGACCCAGCCTGCGATCTTCATTTTGGAAGTCATGGCGTTTGTTTGCCTTTTCGAACCAGCGACACAGGTTGCTCAGACTTCAACCTGCCAGATGAACAAACAGTATAGGTGGCACACGTCAAACCACAGAGGCAATAAGGCCGCTGAAGCAGCCCACTTGACCTGATTGACGCCATTTGGGGGCCCTCGGACAGCGCCCGCGTTCGCGCTGTCGCGCAAACGTCACGCCCGGTGGGGCACTGGCTGGGGTCAACGCGGCGCGTATTCGGGCACCAGCTCGTGCAGGCGGGCACGCAACACGGCCGGCGTGCTGGCACTTTCGTCTTGCGCCAAGGCCATCAGGCGCTCGATCCAGTCGGCAGGCAGCTCGCCGCGCAGCTGCGCCAGGCGCAGACGCGGGTGGGGCGTGGGCAAGGTCGTGTCGGCATCGGCCAGCAGCTCTTCGAAGAGCTTTTCACCCGGGCGCAAACCGCTGAACACGATGGGGATCTCGGCCTCGGTGTGGCCACTGAGGCGGATCAGCTCACGCGCCAGATCGGCGATCTTGACAGACTGGCCCATGTCCATCACAAACACTTGGCCCGACTCGGCCACGGCCACCGCTTGCAGCACCAATTGCGCCGCCTCAGGGATGGTCATGAAATAACGGGTGATGTCGGGGTGCGTGACCGTGACCGGCCCGCCCTTGGCGATTTGCTCTTTGAACTTGGGGATCACGCTGCCGCTGGAGCCCAGCACATTGCCAAAGCGCACGGCCATGAAACGCGTGCTTGGGGCCTTGGCGGCCCATTGCGACACCACCATTTCGGCAGCACGCTTGGTGGCGCCCATCACGTTCGTGGGGTTGACGGCCTTGTCGGTCGAGATCAGCACAAAGCGTTTGACGCCATGCTCGGCGGCCGCCTGGGCCGTGAGGTAGGTGCCCAAGGTGTTGTTGCGCAGCGCGATCCAAGCGTTGTCGTCTTCCATCAGCGGCACGTGCTTGTAGGCCGCCGCGTGGAAGAGCAGATCGGGCTGGTGCAGCTGCATGGCGCGGCGCAAGTCGGCCAGGACTTTGACGTCGCCCACCAGTCGCACCAAAGGCAGGTGCGGGAAGCGCTCGCCGAGGTCTTGTTCGACCTGGTAGAGCGCGAACTCGCTGAGCTCGAACAGCACGATGCGGCTGGGGCCGAAGCGGGCGATCTGGCGGCACAGCTCCGAGCCAATCGAGCCGCCGGCGCCGGTCACCATCACGGTCTGGCCGCTGATGAGCTGAGAGACAGCGCTTTCGTCGAGCTTGACCGCCTCGCGGCCCAGCACGTCTTCGGGCTCGATGTCGCGCACACGGTCAATGCGCGAGCGGCCATCGCGCAGCTCGTCTGACGAGGGCACGGTGACCACGGGCAAGCCGGTGGCCGAGGCCAGCGCCAGCACGCGTTTGCGCTGCGCTGGCGTGGCCGATGGCATGGCCAGGATCAGGTGGGTGACGTCGTCCAGGCGGCGGGCGTCTTGCAGCAAGTCCACCCCACCCCACACGGTGACGCCGGCCATGCTGGCGCCTTGCTTGCGCTCGTCGTCGTCCAGCAAACCGACGACTTCCCACCCCCGGTGCTGAATGCCAGCAATCAGGAGCTTGGCCGCCGCGCCCGCGCCCAGCACCAGCGCGCGCTGGCCGGTGGGTTGGCGACCAGCGCGGCGCGCCCGCGACGACTCGGTCAGCATGCGCACCGTCATGCGGGCCAGCGACAGCATCGTCAAGGTGAACACAGGATGCAGCGCCAGCACGGCGCGCGGCACCTCGGCCAGGTGCGCCATCAGCACGATCACGGCGCTGGCCAAGCCGGCGCCCAGGCAAACCCAGCCCAGGCGGGTGATGTCGGGGAAGCTGGTGTAACGCCAGGTGGCGCGCGGCACATCGAGCGCCCAAGACACCACGCTGTAGATCACGACCACGCCGGCCAACACGGCCCAGTCGTAGGCCGGGCGCTCGTACAACCAGCGCTCCATGCCCATGCGGAACAAGTAGGTGGTGTGCCAGGCCAGCACGATCAACACGGCATCGGCCAGCAAGACGCGTGCAGGGTGGCGGGCGCGGCGTTGGTCCACAAGGCGGTTCAAAAAGGTCCAGATCATGGCGGGACAGACAATGGCGGTGGTGCTTGGGCGGGCAAGCCGGCATTGTGCCTGTGCTGCTCAGGAGGGCGACGAAAGCTCAGCCTGAAAGTGCCGCGCTTCTTGGGCCACGAAAGCGGGCACCATGGCGCGGTACACGGCCTCAACCACCTCGGGCGCGGCACCCATGTCCTTGGCGTGGGCCAAGGCCTGGTCTAGCACCTGCTGCGCCCGGTCGGGGGCGGCCACGGCGTGCAGGTCGCGCTTGAAGCGGGCGGCTTCGCGCACGTAATGCCCGCGCTGAGCCAGCAGGCCCACCAGCATGAAATCGATTTGGTCGATGGCCGATCGCACGTCGGCCAGGGTGTCGCAAGGGGTCATGGTGATCTCCAGACGAAGGGGACAGGGTGTCGTCGCCTTTCAGGAGAGATGGACCACGGGCCCATGCAAAAAAACCGCCTGAAAGGCGGTTTCTTGGGTGCACACAGGTGCGTCAAGGCCGCCGTTTACGGACGGCGCCACCACAGGCTGTGCTGTGCGGTGAGTTTGACAGGTGTTTGCATGCGAACCAGTTTACGGGGCGTTCACGGCCTTGTCCAGCGCGGCCATCGCGGGCAACTGGCCAGGGCAGTTCAGGCCAGCAGCTTGCAAACGGGCGCGCTCGAGCACCCACACCTGCCACAGCTTGAGCTGCATGACGGGCGCTTGCGTTTGCAGCTCGGGGTAATGCCTTGGGGCGCTGTCGGAGCCAAACACCACCAGTCGCTCGTTCTGGCACAGCCACTGGCGCCATTGCGCCTTGGGCACCAAGACGCTTTTCGCCACGGACGGGTTGAACTCGCCTGCGTCGAACAGCTCCTTGCGGTCGTTGTCGTGGCGAGGCAGCTCGGGGTCGGCCCAATCGCTGATGACGGGCACGGGCTCGCGGCGGGCCAGGTAAAACGGCAGGTCGTAGACGAAGTCATCCAGGTAGACCAGGGGCACGCCTTGGTCCAACAAAGGCTTGATCAAGGCCAGCGCCGGGCGGGCCGACTGCCGGTCAAAGTGGGCGGCTGCGCCAATCAAGACCAGACACAAGGCCGCGGCGGCACCGGCCAGCACACGCGGCGCCCGCGCCGCAGCATCGGGCCAGCGGCGCAGCAGCACGTCGGCCACCAACCAGGCCAAGGGCGGCAAGGCAGGCAACACATAGCCCGGTAATTTGGACGCTGGGATCGAGAAAAACAGCACCACGACCACCAGCCACACCCACATCAGGTGGCGCAAGGCACGGCGGTGTCGCATTGGGTCGGCATCGCCTTCAGGGGCCAAACGTCCGGTGGCCGCCACCAGGGCCGCAGGCACCCAAGGCAGCGTCAAACCCACGATCAGCGGCACGTAGTACCAGATCGGGTGGGCGTTGTTGAAGCCCGTCTGCGTGAAGCGCTGGAAGTGCTGGTAGACAAAGAAGTAGTGGAAAAAATCGGGGTACAGGCGCTGCATGGCCACGAACCAGGGTGCTGCCACCACGCCCAGCACCACCAGGCCAGGGAGCGAGAGCATGGCCAACAAACTGCGCCAGCGGCCGGTCAGCAGCAACCAAAGCACCAAGACCCCGCCGGGCAAGACCAGACCGATCAAGCCCTTGGCCAACAGCCCCAAGCCCGCCAGCGCGTAGGTGCTCCACAAAGCCGCGCGGTGGGGCTCGCCCGCTTCGCGCGACAGCACGGCGTGCGCGCCCAGCGCGATGGTCGCGACGATGCAACCCGCCACCAGCATGTCAAGGTTGGCGTACTGCGCACCGCCAAAGTAAAACGGCTGGGTCACCAACACCAGCACAGAACCCAAGGCCAAGCGCGATCCGCTCCAACGGCGGGTCAAGGCGTACAAGGCCCATGCACCCAGCAGCGCACCCAGGATGGATGCCAGGCGTGCAGCCCACAAGGTCAGGCCAAAGGCCGACAGCGAAGAGGCCGTTAGCCAATAAAACAAGGGCGGCTTGTGAAAGAAGGGCAAGCCGTTGAGCGTGGGCGTGAGCCAGTCGCCGCTGCGGATCATCTCCCAGGCGACGCCGGCATAACGGCCTTCATCGGGCACAGCCAGGGGGCGCAAGCCCGCCGTGCAGGCCAGCCACACGAACAGGGCCAGCGCCACGACCCATCCAGAGACGGAGGACTTGTTGTCAACAGAGGGAGATGTGTTCGCCACGCCAGGGCATCCTGCTCAGCCAGAAAGGCGCCCAGTGTAGCCAAGGCGCCCGTCAGCGCCGAAGCCGGGCGATGCGTACTCCGGCACTTGCCAGCATCTGGCCAAAGGCCTCGCCCGTGAGCACCGCATGCTCCATGCACCGAGACGCCGCGATCACATCCGGCCACGGGGGGGACACGGCCAAGTGCGTGGACGGATGGCACATCAGCAAGTCACCTTGCGGGCGCACCAGTTTCAACCAGGCCTGCCAGCGCTGCACATACGCGGGCGCATCGGCATCAAAGGGGTAGACCCCCAGCAGACGCTGGCTGTGCGGCAGTCCCAAGCGGCGCGCCAGACGGCCCACCACCGAGGCCCCCAAGGTGGCGATGACATGCGCCTTGAACGTGTCCGACAGGCTGATGCCCGCCATGACCGCCGCCCAGCCGGGCGAGCGGCATTGACGCAACCACGGACGCGGGAGCGTGGCCGATGGCGGACAACGCCGCGCCAGCACACGCGCCAAGGCATCGCGGATTTGCGGCAGCTGGTGGGCGTGTTGGTGACCGTCGATGAAATCGGGCGGCCGGCCCCACACCGCTTCAAAGCGAGCCCATTGGCGGTCGATGTCTTGCGCCAGCGCCGCCACGTCGAGACGCCGCATGTAGCAGGACT
>JAVLFO010000495.1:0-13596 GCA_046052805.1 Aquabacterium sp.
GCGCCGTGCAATGGAAGATCTTGACGCTGCGCCTGATGCTGCGTGCGAACAAGGACCGCGATGTGGTCAGCGCCGCTTGCTACGACTTCCTGATGTACTCGGGCTACATGATGATGGGCCACTTCTGGCTCAAGCAAGCCATCGCCGCCAACAAGGGCTTGACGCAAAAGGGCTCCGAGTCGAAGGAGTTCTACACCGCCAAGATCCAAACGGCCGAGTTCTACTTCGAGCGCCTGCTGCCCCGTGCCGATGGCCACAAGAAGACCATGCTCTCGCCCACCAGCTCGATCATGCAAATGGACAACGGTCACTTCAACTTCCAGTGATTCGGCGTTGACCACACAGCAAAAAGGCCCTCGCAAGAGGGCCTTTTTTCATGGGGCTTGGCGGTTCTGACTCACTTGGCCCAATGGCGCTGCAGGAACTCAGCTTGCCGCTCCAAGGCCCGATCGGCACTGGGCATCAACCCAGCCTGAGCCTGGAACACATGCCAGCGCTTGAGGTAGATCTCCAGCTCACTGACGCGACCAGCATCGGTCGCGGCTTGCACAAACCACGTTGCGTTGTCGTAGAGCACCTCGTCGTCGCCCACTTGCAGCAACGAGGGCGGCACGCGAGACAGGTCCTGTGCCATGGGGTTGGCCAGCGGGTGGTCGTGTGGCACCTTCAGCGCCTTCTCGACATCGGCCGCCCATGCCATGCGGATCATGGGGTCGCGCGACTCGCGCTCGTGCGCTGTGCCATTGGGCAAGGGGTGCAGGCTGAAGGCCGGCGACATCATCACCAAGGCCGCAGGCAAAGGCAGGCCCGCCAGTTGCACAGCCATGTTCACCATCAAGGTGAGGTTGCCACCGGCCGAGTCGCCGGCGATGGCGATGCGTTCGGGGGCGTAGCCATCGGCCAGCAATTGACGGTAGGCGCTGACACCATCTTCGATTTGCGCAGGAAAGGGCGACTCAGGCGCCAGGCGGTAGTCAGGCACCAGCACCTCGGCGCCGGTCAACACCGCCAGACGGCGCGTGATGCTGCGGTGTGTGCGCGGGCTGCCCGCCACAAAGGCACCACCGTGCATGTACAAAATCGCGTGCCGCGGCTTGGGACCCGCTTTGGGCGTGACCCGGTCGACGGTGATGCCACCCACGCGAGCCACCTTGACCTGTGCCCGGCCGTCTTGCGGCATCACGGCAGAGCCCAAAGCCAGCGCCAAACGCTGTACCGCGTAAGGCCACGGTGGCCCCAAAAATGGCTTGAGGCTGACATGCAGGGCCACACGCATGATCGCGGCCACCACCGACTCTTTCAAACCCGCCGGGGGTTGGTATTGGCGAACGATGGCATGGGCCGGCGATGCCGAAGATCCCACTTTGACTGCTGACATGGTGTCTCCTGAAGGTGCAAAAAAGCCGAGCCCTGCAACGGACAGGCTCGGCTTGACGGGTCAAGGCATGCAGGCGATCAGCCCAGCATGTCGCGTTTGGCGAATGCCGTGATGATGGGCTGGTACCACGAGCCCAGCACGCGCACCAGCTTGTCGAGGAACTTGGCATCCAGGCCCACCAACACGCGGCGCTTGTTGCCCTCCACGGCGGCCAAAATCTGCAGCGCGGCGCTCTCGGCGCTGGTGAAGTTCAAGAGTTTGTCGAACTTGGCACGGGCCGCTTCGGCATTGCCGGTGGCCTTTTGGATGCTCTCGTCCATCTTCGCGTCTTTGGCGATGTTGGTGCGAATGCCGCCGGGGTGAACGGTGGTGGCGCTGACGCCGCACTTGGCCATGTCCAGCTCTTGGCGCAGCGCTTCGGTGAAGCCGCGCACCGCGAACTTGCTGGCGTTGTAAGTGCCTTGCGTGGGCACCGACAGCAAGCCAAACAAGCTGGAGGTGTTGATGATGTGCCCGTCGCCCGCCTTCTTGAGGTGCGGCAAGAAGGCCTGGGTGCCCCACACCACGCCCCAGAAGTTGATGCCCATGATCCATTCGAAGTCAGACGGCTTGACCGACTCGATGAAGGCGCCCAAGGCCACACCAGCGTTGTTGAAAATCAGGTTGACCTTGCCGTGCTCGGCGGCGACCTGGTCGGCCCAAGCGAACATGGCCTCGCGGTCGGCCACGTTGATCTTGGCGGTGGTGACCTTGACGCCCAACTTGCCCACCATCTGGGCGGTCTCGGCCAGGCCTTTTTCATTGACGTCGCTCAAGGCCAGATGGCATCCACGGCGGGCCAGTTCAAGTGCGAGGGTGCGGCCCATGCCGGATGCTGCGCCCGTGATGGCGGCCACTTTGTTTTTGAAGCTTTTCATGGATCTTGCTTGAGCGCTCGAGGTGATGCGGATGAAGGGCGGGTCAGTGAGGGTTGGCCTCGCCACCCAGTTGCAGGTGTGCGGCCTTGATCAAGGCGTTGTCACATTGGCACCCATGCGCACTTGGGGCAAGATGCCAACTCTGTTTGACAATGACCGATTTCAAAAATCATATTTGACAATGTCCGTTTCCAGAAATAGGGTTAACCCGGCTCAACCTGCAGTTGCGGGGACAGTGGGGCGGCGTTACGGCGGGGTTGACTCCCAAGAGCGCCAACGCCAGCGCAAAGCCAAATTCATCGAGGCGGCCTTGGCTGTGTTCGGTGAGCAAGGCTTTCACCCCTCAACGGTGCGTGACGTCTGCAAGCAAGCGCAACTGACCTCGCGCTACTTTTACGAGTCTTTTGACAGCATGGAAGCGCTGTTCAAGGCGGTGTATGTCACGGTCAACCGCGAGCTGATGCAGCAAACCATCATGTCGCTGGCCAGCTGCCAACCCGAGCCCGATAAACTGGCCGAAGCGGCTCTGCGGACCTTTTTCGAATTCATCCGTGACGATCCGCGCCGGGCACGCGTGGCCCTGGTCGACGCCCTCAATGTGGGTGAAGGCATGACCGAACTGGCCAACAAGGCCTCGCAAGACTTTGCCCATCTCATCGCAGGCTTCATGCTGCAGATGTTCCCCAGGCTGCCGCAATCGGGCCTGGACCACAAGATGCTGGCCGACGGCCTGGTGGGTGCCAACACCCGCATCGCCACCCAATGGGTGAACGACCGCTGCAAAGCGCCTGTCGACCACGTGCTGCGCAATGCCCTGGCCATCTTCGAGGCGTGCATCGCGCATGCGCGGGCGCTGGAGGCGGCGCAAAGTACACAACAGGCAGAACGGGCGCAGCGTTGACGCGGCCATGAACATCACCATCAGCGCGATAGACAACGGGTTGCACGGGCTACTGAACGACGAAGCTTTCACACTGGCATTTCGACGCCAATGGGCTGCTCAAACCCTGGCGCAACTGGTTGCCAGGCAGCAAAAAAGTGAACCCTTGGCCGCTGAGTGCCTGCAAGCCGAGCTGGGCCGCTTGGGCCAACCGCAGCCACTCAACCGAACGCAAATGCGACGGCTGATGCTCGACCTCAGCATCACACTGGACCAACTGCCTGGGCAACCCGTCAAGCTGGTCCACCCACCCCGCAAGCAAAGCGTGGGCCCCTGGTCCATCAAGCTCACCACACCCATCACATGGCAATTGGGGCATGCAGAGGCCGAAGCGCCACCGCGCGTGCCAGCAACGCGTGTGCAGTGGCCAAGCCCCTTGCTGTGCGAAAGCGCCAACCTCGTTCACTTGCGTGCGCTCGTCCAAGCCTTGATGGTGGCCGACGACCTGTACCGACATGGCTGCTTTGCTGAAGCTTCGAACGCACTGCAGCAGGTCTACACCATGCCCATCACGGCCGAGGCTCGGCAACTGGTGTCGCTGCGCGACGCGTACGCGCTCAAACAACAAGGCGACTTCGCAGGTGCGCGCGCGGCCTGTTTGCGCATCCTGGCCATTGCATCCCACCACCACAAAGACCCGGCCATGCCCAGCCTGGCCAAGTTCATGCTCGACCGCATCCGGTACGACGAGAACCCAGCGGTGGCCTACGATGCCCTGCGGCAAACCTCGCAGCAGCCAGAACACCTGCATGTGCAAGACCGCACGGCCCTGGCCGAATGGCACAACCTGCAAGCCTTGATCAGCCGGCGGCACATGCAAGCGGCACAGCATGAGCGTGTGCAAGCACATGAGCTTGCGCTGATGCACCTGGAGTCGGCGCTCTACATCCGCGTGGCGGCACAAGATGCGGCCCGCGTCCCCGACGTGCTGTTCAACCTGGCCTTTCACTTGCAGAAGGCCCACACACTGAACCTGTGCACACTGCTCGACATTTGCCGTTGGTACGCCGTCGCGGTTCACTACGACAACAGACACAACTTGATGGGTGGATCGGTATGGGACTACCTGTTCATGGGGGACCTGTGGCTGACGCACCGCGCGCCCCTTCAAACCTTGATGACCGAAGACAGCGACGCCCGCAACGAGCTGCAATGTGTGCTGCTGCTGGACAACCGCCACCCGTGGCAGCCGGGCTTCTACCTCGAAGGCATTCGCCGCGCCACGCAAACGGGGGAAGCACGCCAGCAAGCCATCGCCCACATCTTGGCCTGGCGCTTTGCCAACCAGTGCGAAAAAGGCGAACTGCCCGCGTGGCCACATGCCAAAGCCCTGAAGGGGTTGCTGGTGCAGCACACCACTTTGGGGGATAAATTGACCCAAGACGGCTACTGGGATGTGCGGCACATCCTCAAAGCGGCCGACAGCTGACACAACTGACACAAGCCAACGCGGGTGTGTGAATTACGGTAACAACCTGACAAGGTTTAACACCCAATATTCATCAAGGACCCGCGCCATGCAGCACAGCCCCGCCACCCGCCACGCCCACCGAGCCAACGCAACAGCGCGTTGGGCAAGCCACCTGATCACGGCGGTGGCGCTGGCAACCTTGGCGGCCTGTGGCGGTGGCGGCGGCAGCAACACGCCCGCTGCCAATACGCAGAGCACGGTCAGCGGCACGGTGGCCACCGGGGCGGCCGTCAGCGGCACGGTGACTGTGAAAGACGCCACAGGCGCCTTCAGAAGCGCCTCGATTGCAGCAGACGGCACATACACCATCGACGTGACCGGCCTGCAAGCACCGCTCTTGCTCAAGGCCGTCGGCACGGTCAACGGCAAAGCCGTGACGCTGCTGGCCCCTGTCACAGCCGACAACCTCAATGGCACGGTGAACATCACGCCCTTGAGCGACCTGATCGTGGCCAACCTGGCGGGCAAGGCAGCGGCTGAGCTGTTCGATGCTGCCAACGCCGACCTGAGCAACGCCGTCAACGCGACCGCGCTGCGCAATGCCCTGGCCGACCTCAAAGCCAAGCTGGCCCCGCTGCTGGCCGCCAATGGCTTGAGCAACACCGACTTCTTGAACACCCCTTTCACAGCCAACAGCCACACGGGTGTTGACGGCTTGCTCGACCAATTGACCGTGACCGTGAACCCAACAACCAAGGTGGCGACGATCACCAATGCGGTGGATGGCGGGACAGTGACGGACGATCTAACTGCGCGAGACGCAACACCCATCGTGCTGCCCAGCAATTACTCGACAAAACAAACCGCATACACCGATCGCTTGGTAGGCATCCAGACCTTGCTCAAGCAGTTCAACGACTTGTTCGCCACCAGCCTGCCCTCTCAGTCTGCTGTGGAAGCCCTGTGCGACGCAGCGACCTACCAAGACGACTCCACCGCGAGTTGCAGCGAATGGGCCGCAGAGCAGATCAGCAACCCCAAGGCCATTGGCCTTCGCGTCAAGCTGATGCGGGTCGTGGCCTTTGATGCCAGCCAGCCCGACAACGTCGATGAAACCAAGACCGTCAATGGCGGCTTCGCCGACAACGCCGTGGGCGTGTTTGTGCAAAACGAAAACAGCAGCCAAACCGACGGTCAAGCCACCAAGCTGACGCTGGGCGGCGACGGTAAGTGGCGCGTGGCCGGCACGCAGCGCAAGGTTCGCATCGAGCTCAGAGGCTATGCCTACCGCGACACCGTGTTCCCTGTGAGCGGCCTGCCCAAGACCTACCAAGACGAGGGCTTGAACATCAGCATCAACACGGCTGGCACCGACGTGAACCGCGCCGTGGTGACAGGCCCTGGCCTGCCCGCTGAAGGCGCCGTGCTCACCGGCAACAACCAAGGCCACTGGGTGATCACAGACAGCTCCGGTTTTGCCAGCGACAACGGCGGCAGCATCTGGACCGCCATCGCCAACAACCTCAAGGCCGGCGACACGCCCAACCGCAGCAGCGTGTACACCTTCAAGGTCTACAACGACAGCACCGAGGTTGCGACCTACCAGCAGCACCTGGGCAGCGACAGCATTCCCACGGCGCCGCCAGTCGTAGCGAAGTTCCCCAGCCTCACCACGGTGGCCAGCACCAACTGGTGCTCGTTGTCTGGCGCCAGCGCTGCGGTCAGCTGGACCAAGCCTGCGGGCTCATCCAATGAGTTTGTGAGTGCACTGTGTGCTGCCAGCAAGGTGGACAAAGGCTACGGCACTGGCCAAGTGTCAGAGGACACGCAAGCCACCTCCAGCACCTACACCCCCACCCCAACGCAGTTCCCGGTCCGCACCTTCACACCAGACTACTCTGAGCTGAAAGTCGAAGTGCGCGGCACTGACGGCGTGGTGTATTCAACATCGGTCGCTCGCAACTTCTCGTCTACGCCGGTGACCATCCCGCCCACCACGCCGGCCGCCACGGGCTACCACATTGACCTGGTGAGCGGTGCCATCGTGGCCGATACAGCCTCACTGGCTCAAGGTCTGACGGCAGTGACCAACGACTTTTACACGCAGCATTGCGACAGCAACAACAACTTGCTGACGCTCAACCTGCCCAATGCCAGCAGCGTGACCCGCGTGACGGACTTGACGCAGGCCCGAGGCAAGAGCTTTGCGTACACCACCTGTGTGCCTGATGGTGACGGCTTCATCCGTACACAGATCAGCTTTGACAACATCGGCGGCGCCACCGCGATCAACGCAGGCCCGGATGGCAACAGCACCTTCTCTTTCTCGCAAGCACAAGTGACGCAAGCCTTTTCGAACACAGGCGTCACCGACAGCAGCTCGGGCCTCACCATCTTCTTCCGCCTGTACGAGCAAGTGGTCAACAACGTCAGCCGTTTCTTCTTGATTGAAAAGGACGCGCCCATCGGCGGCGGCACCACCGAGTACCAACTGTCAAAGTAAGCTCGGAGGTTTCAAGGAGTCTCATGCCGCAGTACCTGCAATGCCCACGAGAAGTTCATTGGCTGTTGTGTTCAATGTGGGCGATGTGGGGCGGCATGGCGCATGGGCAGGCGACACAAGTCGTGGGCCTGCCCGAGGTGAAGGTCACAGCCAAGGCCGCAGCCCTTCATGACACGCAACCCACCCTGAGCCCAGCCCTGGCCGATTGGCTGGGGCCCGTGCGACTGGACCAGCAAGCCTGGTCGCAAAGCGTGCTCACCGACGAGGTGCTCTTGCACGTCAACCGGCTCGAAGACGCACTGGCCATGGTCCCTGGCGCACAAGTCGCCAACGATGGCTCAGGCACATCCAGCGCCGTGATGATCCGCGGGTTCAAAACCACCGCGCTGCTCATGGGCGGCTTGCCTGAGATGCAATGGCGCTTTGCCCGCGACCCTTACACGGCCGACCGGCTGGAGGTGCTGCGCGGCCCGCAAGGCGTGATGCTGGGGCAATCCGCGCCGGGAGGCAGCTTGCATTGGGTGCCCAAGCTGGCCAATGGGCTGGCTCACACCGAAGTGGGCACGGGCCTGGACAGCGAAGGCTGGGGCCGTGCGTGGCTCGACCTGAACACGCCATGGCAGTCCAGCAGCGAAGCCGGCAGCAATCGGACTGCGCTCATCGGCACACGGCTGGTGCTGAGCACCCAAGACGGCCACACCCAAGCCCAGTCATTGCCCAACCGGCGCACGCACGCCTTGGCATCGTTGCGTGTGGCGCCAAGCGATGCCCTGGTGGCGACCGCTTGGCTTGAATACCAAGACAACCACCGCCCCTGGCTGTTTGGCACCGCCATCCCCAACGAAACAACCGAACAGGTCCGCTATGACCAGCTCTATGTGGTTCGTGGTGGGCTGCCCGCGCAGCGCGAAACCACACAAGGTGGCCTGATGCTGCAAAGCCAGATCAGCGCGAACTGGCAGCTCTCGGGGCAGTGGCGCGAAGGCGCGCTCAAGCGCAACGAGCAGATGCTGGGCTTTTATTCGACCACGGCCAACCCGCAGGTCCTGTCGGGGTATTACGCGCGCTTCCAAGAAGAGTGGCTGCAATCGTCCAGCCAAGTCAAAGCAGTGGGCCAGTGGCAGGGCACGGCATGGTCCAGCCAATTGGCGCTGGGGGCCGACGTGCTGCACGCATCGCGGCAGTTCAATCGCCTGCAATCACGCCGCGCTTTCAGCATCGACGTCGACGCCAACGATTACAGCGGCGTCAATGTCAATGCCCTGCCCTTGACCCGCACCGATCTGGCCGAACAGTGGCATGACCGCAGCATCTGGCTGGGCAACCAGATGACGTGGCAAGAGCACACCCGGCTGACTTGGGGCTTGCGCCAAGGCCACACGCAACGCGAACTGCGGCTCAATGCACCCAGCGTCACCACCACGGCTGATCAAGCCACACAGGCATGGCAAGCCGGCCTGAGCCATGACATCGCATCCACATGGACGCTGTATGGCTCATGGGGCACGGCCACACAACCCAACACGGGGCACAGCTTGAGCGGCGACTTTTTGCCGGCCCTGCAAGCTCGGCAGACCGAGCTGGGACTGCACTTGCACGCCGCTGAGACCCGTCACAACGGGGGTGAAAGCTTGCCGTGGCAAGCGCACATCGCCGCCTTCCAGATCGACCAAAACCACCTGACCACCCCAGACCCGGCCGACCCCAATGGCGGTGCGGTGCTGCCCATCGGGCGCTGGCAAACCCAAGGCATTGAGCTGTCAGGGGAGGCCCGCGTGGGTGCGTGGACGTACTCGGGCCAACTCACGCACCAGGTCTTCAAACCCATCGTGAAGACCTCGGCCACGATGGGCGACACGCCGGTGGGTGCGCTGAAGGACTTTGTGACCGTGCGCATCGCTCGAACAGTGAACGCCGCAGCATGGCTGCCACGCCAATGGTGGGCGCAGTTGCAAGCAGCCGGCCCGAGCAAAGCCAATGCGACCAACACCGTGGGCATCAAAGGCTACGAGCGGCTGGACCTGGGTGCGCAGTGGCGTCTCAGTGCACAAGGCACGCTCACGCTGAACCTGCGCAACCTGACGGATCGGCGCTACGTTGAGGCTGTCAATGGCACAGATGACGTGTACCAAGGCACACGGCGCGGGGCATGGTTTGCGGCCAACTGGCGCTGGTGAGCCGAGGCCTCAAGCGCCCGGCCACACCTCACAAAAAGTAGTTCTCAAACAGCGCCACGATCCACTGGATCGGGTTGACGCTCAGGGTGCGGTTGTGGTCGCCAACCTGGTCGTACTCGATGGCGCGCAGCACCGGCTGGGTGTCGTCGATCAAGTTCTCGTAAAAACTGACCACCGACTTGATGCCCAGCTCTTCGATGCCCGTGCCGGTGAAGTCCAGGGTCGTCAAGGTGTGCGACTTGATGAACGGGCGCCACGTGGGGATGTAAAAGCCCGTGTTGCTGCTGGCTGTGCGCAGTTGGCTGACCCAGTTGTTCAGGTCCTTGCGCCACAGCGCGTTCAAGGCCGTGTCTTTGGCCGCCCCCGAGGGCAATGCCGCGATGCTGGGGTAGAACTTGGTGTACGAGAAGGCCGAGAACACACCGTCTTCCTGGAAGGTCATGTAGCCAAAGCGGTCTTGCGGGAACACCTTGGACAAACCCGTGTTCAGCGTTGACAGGTCAGACACGCTGCCCGCCTGCGGGAACTGCGTGATCAACTCGGTGGCCACGCCATCGGCCTTGTCCACGCCCCACAGCGTGCGCACCTTGTTTTGCAAAGGCAGCGATGGGTATTGCTCAGACGAGCCGTTTTGAGGCGCCGGGAACAAGGGGCCCGAGTCTGCCGCCAGGGCCGACTTCTTGGGGTTCACGGCCAGGCGAATGACCCCGTAGTTGGCGGTCGAGCCCACACCACCGGCCGATGCCCCCGTGACCAAGAGCTGCTCTGGGCGCTCGAGGTTGGCCGCCATCCAGGCACCCACTGCCTTGGCGTTTTTGTAGCCCCGGTGGAAGTAGGTGGTGGGCTTGCTGGGGTCGGCGTCGTTGTAGACCACGACGTTGTTGCCCGTGTGGACATCGCCCGTGCAGTAGGGCACATACACGATGTTCCAGTCTTGCGTGAAGATCTTGCCCAGCAATGGCGTGCGCGTCACCAACGGCGTAGACATGCCATAGGCCGCGAAGGTCAAGGTGCTGAAGTAGTTGTCGCCCACGCCAGTGGGGTTGGATGCCACCTCAGACAACTTGCCCTTGCCCAGGCAGCTGTTTTGGTCCCAGCAGGCGCCACCCCCTTCGAAATAGACCACCGTCTTGGTGGTTTTGGGCGTGCGGTTCACAAAGATGCGCGCCGGCGTGCCGTTGCCGCACGAGGCGCCGGACGCCACGGGCAGCGTCACCGGGGTCCACTTGTAGTACGCAACGGCGGCCTGCGCAGCCAAGGGGGCCAGCAAACCCAGCGTCAACGACAGCCAAGCTTTGTGGCGAAGGGAAAGGCGTTGCATGGCCGGGCTCCAAATGGGGAAAGGTGACTGGAGGGCGATATTGCAATGCAACGCGAATAACGAGAACCAGCAATCACCCTGACTCCCCCCTCAAAAGCGGCCAGGGCAGACCCTGTGTGAACACAGCTTTACGTGCCGCAATGCGCCTTGGCGTCGATCGGCTTCAGGCTTTGCGACAATGGCGGCTTCGCCTGCACGAGCAAAGCTTCCCTGACATGAACTCCCCCGCACGCCATCTGGCCACCTGGACCCTGCTGAGCGCCTTGGCCGCCACCGCGCACGCAGCCATTGCCGTCACGCCCCCCCCTGCCCTGGAAAACAAGGCCTACCTGCTGGTGGACTTTGATTCAGGCAAGGTGCTGGCCGAGTCCAACGCCGACCAGGCGCTGCCGCCGGCCTCGCTGACCAAGATGATGACGAGCTACATCGTCGAGCAGGCGCTCAAGTCGGGCCGGCTCAAACCCACCGACCCGGTGCGCGTGAGCGAGAACGCCTGGTGCCGAGGCTCGAGCACCGAGTCCTGCATGTACCTGCCGCTCAACAGCACCGCGCCGGTCATCGACATCTTGCGCGGCATCATCATCCAGTCGGGCAACGACGCCTCGAAGGCCATCGCAGAGCACCTGGCCGGTACCGAAGCCTCGTTCGCATCGACCATGAACGCCGAAGCCGCGCGCTTAGGCATGAAGAACACCCACTTCGAGAACGCCACTGGCCTGCCCGCACCGGGCCACCAGGCCTCTGCGCGCGACCTGTCGATCTTGGCGCGCGCCATCATCCGCGACAGCTCTGAGTACTACCCCATCTATGCCGAGAAAGAGTTCAAGTTCAACGGCATCAAGCAAGGCAACCGCAATGCCCTGCTCTACACCGACCCGACCGTGGACGGCCTCAAAACGGGTCACACGGCCGATGCAGGCTTTTGCCTGACGGCATCGAGCAAGCGGGGCAACATGCGCTTGATCTCGGTGGTGATGGGCACCAACAGCATGCAGGCCCGTGCAGACCAGACACGCGCGCTGTTCAACTGGGGCTTTGCCTCGTTTGAAGACGTCAAGCCACTGGCCGCAGGCACCGTGCTGGCCAAGCCCGCCGTGCGCTTTGGCAAGGTCGACGAAGTACCTGCCGGTGTCGATCAAGACGTGGTGGTCACCATCCCACGCGGGCAAGGCGGCAACATCAAATCAGAAGTACAGCTCAACCCTGGCTTGATAGGCCCCATTGCCAAAGGCGCGGTGCTGGGCAAAGTGGTGCTGAGCCTGGACGGTCAGCCCTACGCTGAGCAACCGGTTGTGGCGCTGGAGGCGGTTGAAGAAGCAGGCTTCTTCAAGAAGCTGTGGCAGCGCATCAAGGGCTTGTTCAGCTGATGGCCTGATCCACTTTGAAGACCGACACGGCGCGAACCAGCTGTTGCGCCTGCACTTGCATGCTCTCGGCAGCGGCGGCGCTTTCTTCGACCAGGGCGGCGTTTTGCTGTGTCGCCTGGTCCATTTGCGTGACGGCTTGACCGACCTGGTTGACCCCGGTGCTTTGCTCCAAGCTGGCCGCGCTGATCTCGCCCATGATGTCGGTCACGCGGCGGATCGAGCCAACGACCTCGGCCATCGTTTCACCGGCCTGATCGACCAACGCAGAGCCTTGCTCGACGCGAGCCACGCTGGTGCCGATCAGGGCCTTGATCTCTTTGGCGGCTTCGGCCGAGCGGCCGGCCAGGCTGCGAACCTCTGAGGCCACCACCGCAAAGCCGCGACCTTGCTCACCCGCGCGAGCGGCCTCGACCGCCGCGTTCTGTGCCAAGAGGTTGGTCTGAAAGGCGATGCCATCGATCACGCCGATGATGTCGGCGATCTTCTTCGAGCTGTCGTTGATGCCCTTCATGGTCTCAACCACCTGGCCCACCACATCACCGCCCTTGATGGCCACGGCGCTGGCGCCTTGGGCCAGTTGGTTGGCCTGACGTGCGCTGTCGGCGTTTTGCTTGACCGTCGAGCTGAGTTGCTCCATCGATGCCGCCGTTTGCTGCAGCGCCGATGCTTGCTGCTCGGTGCGGCCCGACAAGTCGTTGTTGCCCTGCGCAATCTCTGCACTGGCCGTGGCGATGCTCTCTGCCGAGGTGCGGACCTGACCGATCAGGCCCACGAGCTGACGCTGCATGGCCGCCATGGATGCCAACACGCTGCCTGCTGGGGCTTGATGGGCCCCGTGGACCGGGCTGAGGTCGCCTTCAGCCACGCGTTGCGCCGCCTCGCTCAGGTCGGCGGGCTCAGCACCCAATGCGGCCGACAGGCGACCGGTGATGCGCCAGCCCAGGAAGGCCGCCAACCCAGCTGCAAACAAGCTGATGGCCAGCAAGACGGTGCGCTGGGTGGCGTAGGCCGAAGCGGCAGCTTGCACACTGGCTTTGGCTTGCGCCTGGGTGTGGTCGATGTACGCGTTGGTCGCGGTGATCAACGAGACCAGCAGTGGCCGACATTCGTTGTTCATCTTGTCGATGGCAGCGTCGTTCTGGCCTGCAGCCGCCAGTTCAAGAATGGCCAGGGCGACCGGCGCGTACTGCACTTCAACTTTGTCGATGGCAGCCACCAGGCTGCGGTCTTTGTCGCCTGCATCGGCGGCAGTGGCCACATCATCTTTGAGCGCCTTCAGTTTGTCTTGGATCGCCTGGTGAGCCTGCGCGGCCGACGCCTTGGCCGAGGCCCGGTCAGCGTCTGTCTTGCTCAGCACCATGTCGCGCACACCGATGGCGCGTCGGTTGGCCATGCCTCGGACCTCCGTGGCCAGGCTTTCGCGCTCAGAGGGCCCTGTGACGTAGCCAGCAAACCGGTCGTTCGCGCTGCTCAGGCTGCCCAACGCCAAAAAGCTCACCACCATCACCAGCACCACCAGGGCACCAAAGGCCAGCATCAGTTGTGCTTTGAGGCTCACATGTTTCATTTGCGTCTTTCCGTG
>JAVLFO010000496.1:0-2427 GCA_046052805.1 Aquabacterium sp.
GTCCTCATTGCAGGCCTTGCGACAGCACGGCCCCGAGGCGCTCAAAAAGCCTTTTGACAAGTTGCACAAGGCCTGGCGCGCCATCAACAAAGCGCAAGCCGGCCCAGGCCAGCAGCTGCAGGTGTTGCCCGACATTCCCCAGGCCTGGCTGCAGGCGCTGCAGCAGCTTTGCGCAGCCATGGGCGAGCACGCCGCTGAGCACCCCACCTTGGTCGACCCCGAGCTGCAGGCCTTTTATTTTTCATGCCTGCAAATGAGCAAACTGGCCGACAGCTTTGGGCCGCATGCCTTGTTTGATTGGTCGCCCGAACACGGCACTGCCGTCGGCACGCAAAAGCTCAATTCTTCGCTGTGCATCCGCAATGTGTTGCCTGCGCCCTTCTTGAAAAGACGGCTCAGTGAAGCTCACAGCGTGACGCTGTTTTCAGCCACGCTGCAGCCCACGGTTTTCTTCGAGACCATGCTGGGCACGCCGGACAACACCGTGGCCATGGAGGTGGCTTCGCCGTTCTCGGCTGAGCAGCTGGAGGTCAAGGTGGCGCGCCACATCTCGACCCGCTTCAAAGACCGCGCCCGTTCACGCGATGCCATGACGGCCTGGATGGCAGAGCAGTTCAAGGCTCGCCCCGGCAACTACCTGGCGTTTTTCAGCAGCCATGACTACCTTCAGGACATGGCCGAGCACTTCGAGCAGCGTCACCCCGACATCCCTGTCATTCGCCAGTCGAGGGGCATGAGCGAGGCGGCGCAGCAGGCCTTCTTGCAGCGCATGACGCCATCGAGCCAAGGCATTGGCTTTGCCGTTCTGGGCGGCTCGTTTTCTGAAGGGGTGGACTTGCCCGGGCAAAGGCTCATCGGGGCCTTCATCGCCACGCTGGGCTTGCCGCAGGTCAACGCGATCAACGAGAACTTCAAGCAACGCCTGGACGATGTGGTGGGCGATGGCTACGCGTACACCTACATCTATCCAGGCTTGCAAAAGGTCGTTCAGGCCGCAGGCCGTGTGATCCGAACCAGCACCGACCAAGGCGTGGTCCACCTGTTTGACGACCGCTACCTGCGGCCAGACATCAAGGCCTTGTTGCCCAGGTGGTGGCGCATCAACTAGGTCAAACCAAGTCGAAGCGATCGAGGTTCATCACCTTGGTCCAGGCCGACACGAAGTCGCCCACGAACTTCGGCATCGCATCATCGCTGGCATACACCTCGGCCAGCGCGCGCAGTTGCGAGTTCGAGCCAAACACCAAGTCGACCACGGTGGCCGTCCACTTGACGGCGCCAGTCTTGGTATCACGGCCTTCCAGCACGCCCTCGGCCTGTGCTGAGCGGCTCCACTTCGTGCCCATGTCGAGCAGGTTCACGAAGAAGTCGTTGCTCAGCGTGCCTGGGCGCTGCGTGAATACGCCGTGAGGCGTCTTGCCCACATTGGCGCCCAGCATGCGCAGGCCACCCACCAGCACCGTCATCTCTGGCGCCGTCAGCGTCAGCAACTGGGCCTTGTCCAGCAGCAAAGCAGCAGCCTTGTCGGCCATGCCATGGCGTGCGAAGTTGCGGAAGCCATCGGCCACGGGCTCCAGCACAGCAAACGATTCGACATCGGTTTGCGCTTGCGTGGCATCGGTGCGGCCAGGGGCGAAAGGCACGGTGACGTCTTGACCCGCTTGCTTGGCTGCTTGCTCGACTGCCGCATTTCCCGCCAGCACGATCAGGTCGGCCAAGGACACCTGCTTGCCATCGGCTTGCGCGGCGTTGAAGCCTTGCTGAATAACTTCCAGGGTGGACAGCACCGTGGCCAACTCGGCAGGCTGATTGGCCTCCCAGGTGTTTTGCGGCGCCAGGCGAATGCGCGCACCGTTGGCGCCACCGCGCTTGTCACTGCCACGGAAGGTTGAGGCCGAGGCCCAGGCGGTGGACACCAGTTGCGCCACGCTCAAGCCGCTGGCCAACACCTTGGCTTTGAGGCCAGCGATGTCTTGTGCATTCACCAGTGGGTGATTGACGGCAGGCACCGGGTCTTGCCAGATCAGCGCCTCTTGGGGCACCAGCTTGCCCAGGTAGCGCGCACGCGGGCCCATGTCGCGGTGGGTCAGCTTGAACCAGGCGCGTGCAAAGGCGTCTGCAAACGCAGCCGGGTTGGTGTGGAAGCGGCGCGAGATCTTCTCGTACGCGGGGTCAAAACGCAGGGCCAAGTCTGCCGTCGTCATCATGGGCTGATGGAACTGGCTCGGGTCGTGGGCATCGACCACGGTGCCCGCGCCGGCATCGCCCTTGGGCTTCCACTGGTGGGCACCTGCTGGGCTGGTGGTCAGCTCCCATTCGTGGCCAAACAGGGTGTCGAAGTAGCCGTTGTCCCAGGTGGTGGGGTTGGGCTTCCAGGCGCCTTCGATGCCGCTGGTGGTGGTGTGCGCCTGTCTCTTATACACATCT
>JAVLFO010000497.1:0-7071 GCA_046052805.1 Aquabacterium sp.
TTCAGGGTGATCTCGGTGCAGAGGTTCGAGGAGTGCACCACGCCGACGTGCTGCTGGGGCGAGCGCACGTTGCAAGGGTCCTTGAAGGTGATCCAGGGGTGGCCGGTTTCGAACAGCATCGACAGCATGCGACGCCACAGATCGGTGGCCTTCACGCGCTTGAAGGGCTTGATCTCGCCACGGTCGGCGCGGGCTTCGTAGGCGGTGTAGATGCGCTCGAAGTCTTGGCCGAAGGTGTCGTGCAGGTCGGGGCAGGATGCGGGCGAGAACAGCGTCCAGTCGCCGCCTTCCATCACGCGCTTCATGAACAGGTCGGGGATCCAGTTGGCCGTGTTCATGTCGTGGGTGCGACGGCGGTCGTCACCGGTGTTCTTGCGCAGCTCCAGGAACTCTTCGACGTCCAAGTGCCACGACTCAAGGTACGCGCAGACAGCGCCCTTGCGCTTGCCGCCTTGGTTCACAGCCACGGCCGTGTCGTTGACCACCTTCAGGAAGGGGACCACGCCTTGCGACTTGCCGTTGGTGCCCTTGATGTGCGAGCCCAGCGCGCGCACCGGGGTCCAGTCGTTGCCCAGGCCGCCGGCGAACTTCGATAGCAGCGCGTTTTCCTTGATGGCTTCGTAGATGCCGTCGAGGTCATCGGGCACGGTGGTCAGGTAGCACGACGACAGCTGCGAGCGGCGGGTGCCGGAGTTGAACAGCGTGGGCGTGGACGACATGAAGTCGAACGACGAGAGCAGCTCGTAGAACTCGATGGCGCGGGCTTCGCGGTCGATTTCGTTGAGCGACAGGCCCATGGCGACGCGCATGAAGAACGCCTGGGGCATCTCGATGCGTTGGCCGTTGTGGTGCAGGAAATAGCGGTCGTACAGGGTCTGCAGGCCGAGGTAGTCGAAGTTCAGGTCGCGCTCGTACTTCAGTGCGGCACCCAGGCGAGCCAGGTCGTACTGTTGCATGCGCTCGTCCAGCAGTTCGGCCTCAACGCCCTTCTTGATGAAGGTGGGGAAGTACTCGGCATAGCGCGTGGCCATGTCGGCGTGCATCACCTCGTCGCCCAGGATTTCACGACGGATGGTGTGCTGCAGCAGGCGGGCGGTGGCGCGGGTGTAGGCGGGCTCGTGCTCGATGCGGGTGCGGGCGGCCAGAATGGCGGCCTTGTAAACCTCGTCGATCGAGACGCCGTCGTACAGGTTGCGTTGTGTTTCGGCCAAGATGGGGCCGGGTTTGACGTCTTCACCCAAGCCGGCGCAGGCCGACTCGATCAGCTCTTGAAGGCGGGCCAGGTCCAGGGGCACGCGCTGACCGCGATCGATCACGGTCAGGGCGGGCGCAGCCACCTGTTGGGTTTCGGCTTGCTTGGCGCGCTCTTGCGTGCGGCGCTCGCGGTACAACACATAAGCGCGGGCGATTTCATGGTGACCACCACGCATCAGGCCGAGTTCGACCTGGTCTTGCACGTCTTCGATGTGGAAGGTGCCACCGCCGGGACGCGAGCGCACCAGGCCGCGCACCACGGCTTCGGTCAGGCCATCAACGGTTTCGCGCACGCTGGCCGATGCTGCGCCTTGGGTGCCATGCACAGCCAAGAAAGCCTTCATCAGGGCCACAGCGATCTTGCTGGGCTCGAAAGACACGACCGCACCATTGCGTCGGATGATCTGGTAGGCCGCATAGGCCGATTGACGCGGTTCAGTGCCAACCGTGGTGGCGGCGGGCGTGAAGCCGGATGTGTTGGTCGACAAGGTGCTGGACGTGGACGTTTGCATGTGATTCCCTTCAGGATCGCCAGGTTGCTGATGGTGGGCAAACCTGTTGAATTCGGGCTTCCGGGGGTGCCGGCTGCCTGCTGCTTGGACGCTATATCTGGTGTTTTAGGGTGCTCAAAGCACTACCAGTAGTGTTCGGAGATGACTATAACGCCTTTTTGGCAGCCCCCCGCGAATGCGTGTCAAAAGCAGGGAAATCGCCCATCGGGGAAGTCACAGTGACAAGTCAATGGACTCTCTGTAGGCCCCTGGGCAAGCCTTTATGCGGCCTTTATGCGGCGCCTGGGACACTCGGGTGGGCGCCCACCAGTGCACGCAGTCGTGGCCACTCAAAGGCCTCGCCGGGGTCGCGCTTGCGGCCCGGGGCAATGTGTTGATGGCCCGCCACATCGGCGATGGGCCAATGCGCAGCCAGGCGCTGTATCAGGGCAGCCAGCGCTTCGTACTGGGCGTCTTCAAAGGGGTGGTCTTCGAGGCCTTCAAGTTCGATCCCGACCGAATAGTCGTTGCAATTGTCGCGGCCCTGCCAGCTCGACTTGCCCGCGTGCCACGCGCGATCCAGCACCGACACGAACTGCAGCAACTCACCGTCGCGGCGGATCACGAAGTGCGCTGAGACTTCAGCGCCTCGGATTTGTTCGAAGTAAGGGTGCGCAGCCCAATCCAGCGTGTTGGTGAACAGCGCTTCGATTTCGGGGCCGCCGTAGACCCCTGGCGGCAGACTGATCGAATGGACCACGGCCAGTGTGATGGCCGACTCTGGTGGGCGTGGACCAAAGTTGGGCGATGGCACGTGGCGAGCCTCACCGAGCCAGCCCGCGTGCCACGACGATGGGGTGGGTGCGCTCATGCGGGATCAGTCGGTGTCGGCTTCGGGGTCAAAGCGTTCGCCCAACACCAAGCCTTGGTCTGAGACCTGCACGCCAAGCCGTGCCATGCGGTAGCGGATTTGGCGCAGCGACAGGCCCAGGCTGGCACCGGCAGCGGTGCGATTGAGGCGGTGTTTTTCAAGGGCTTGGACCAGGATGTCACGCTCGACCTGGTCGAGGTGGGTGACCAAGTCGCTGGGCAAGGGAATGGCTGGCGGCGGTGCGTTGCTGTCTGAGTGTTCAAACTCACCAGCCGTGGCTTGGGCAGGGGCTGCTTGCAAAGTGCTGACCACGGGGCCAACCAAGCCCAAATCTTCGGGTTCGAGCTGCGGGTGGTTGCTCAAAGCCACTGCGCGTTGCAGGATGTTTTCGAGCTCGCGCACATTGCCTGGGAACAGGTGCTGGCTCAGTGCCGCTTGGGCGCTTACGCTCATGTGTGCCGGTGCAGCGCCCGATTCGCTGGCAATGCGGTCAAGGATGCGCTGGGTCAGCACAGGCAGGTCGTCCAGCCGGTCTCGCAGGGCCGGCAGGCTCACTTGGATCACGTTGAGCCGGTAGTAGAGGTCTTGCCTGAAACGGCTGGCTTGGACTTCGGCTTGCAGGTCTTTGTGCGTGGCGCTGACCACACGCACATCGACGTTGACCTCCTGGGTGGCGCCCACGGCCCGCACGCACCTCTCCTGGATGGCGCGCAGCAGCTTGGTCTGCATGGCCAGGGGCAAATCGCCGATTTCGTCGAGGAACAAGGTGCCGCCCGTTGCGGCTTGGAAGAAGCCTTCGCGGTCTTCATTGGCCCCCGTGAAGGCACCTTTGCGGTAGCCAAAGAACTCGGCTTCGAGCAACTGCTCCGGAATGGCGCCGCAGTTCACGGCAATGAAGGGGGCCGCAGCGCGGCTGCTCACGTCATGGATGGCGCGCGCCACCAGCTCTTTGCCCGTGCCTGACTCGCCCCACAGCAGCACGGGGGCCATGCTGCGTGCGACCTTGTCGATCAGCACCCGCACTTGTTGAATGGCTGGGCTGTTGCCAACCAAGCGCGACAAGGCCACGCTGCCCCGTACGGTGCGAGGGCTGATGTCGGAGCGCGATGTGGGCTGCGTGGGCGCACTGGCCGCCGCGGGCTCGGCCGCCAGCAGCGGCAAGGTGGCGCTCAAGGCCGAGGCCACCACCGAGCGGAACTGCTTGAGGTCAACCGGTTTGGTCAGGTAGTCGTAGGCGCCCGCCTTGAGGGCGCTGACCGCGTTCTCGGCCGATCCATACGCGGTGATGACGATGGCCTTTTCGCTGCGGCCTGCGGCCTCCAAGCGGCGGATGAGGTCCAGCCCCAAGCCGTCGGGCAGGCGCATGTCGGTGATGAGCAGGCTGTAGCTGTGTTCGCTCAAAAGCTGCCATGCATCTTCGACGGACCCAGCCGTGTCGATGTCGTAGCCCTCGCGCAGGAGCGTCAGCTCGTAGAGCGTGAGCAGGTCGGGCTCGTCGTCAACGACCAGGAGGCGGTGGAGGGTGGGAGAGCTCATGCGGCAGTGGGGAAGGCGGGCGAGGCCTCGATGGGCATCGTCACAAAGAATTCGTTGCGGTGTCGCACGTTGGCGGGGTGCAGCCGGTAGTCGATGCTGGCGCCGTGTCGCTCACACAGCTCGCGCGAAATATACAGGCCCAGGCCCGTGCCGCGGCTGCGTGTTGAGAAGAAGGGCTCGAACAGCGAGCGCTCTGTGTCGTGGGTGACGGCTTCACCATCGTTCGAGACCGACAGCATCAGCAGCCCAGGACCTGGCCCACTGGGCAGCCATCGAAGGGTGACAAGAATGGCGCCAGGCTCGCCGGTGTTGTAGCGCAAGGCGTTGTCCAGCAGGTTGACCAGCACGCGCAGCAGGTGGTCTGGCTCAAAGCGCACCTTGATATGTGGGTAGCTTGGGGCTTGTTGACAGGGGCTGACATCGATGTCGAGCAGGCTGTCCTCACCTGATGACATGCCCTGTGTGCTGCGCCAGTCATTGCAGATGGCCACGATGGTCTCGATTGGATCGAGTGCGGGAGCGGGGGCACGCACGCCCGGCGCCACCGCCAGGATGTCGTCGATGATGTGTTTGAGCCGGGCCACATTGGCGCTGACCATTTGGGTGAGCTTGTGTTGTGTGGGCGTGGCGGCGTCTTCGGCCATCAGGGCGTTGGCCTGGGCGATCGCGGCCAAAGGGTTTCGGATCTCGTGGGCAATGCCGGCGGACATGCGCCCCATGGCGGCGAGCTTGTCTTGGCGTTGGCGGGCGCGCACCACACGCAGGTCTTCCAGCAGCATCACGCACATGTCTTCGCGGGTGCGGCCTTCGCGGCCTTTCGTGAAGCGCACACGCAGGCGCAACTCGCGCTGGGTTTGATCCTCAAAGCGCAGCTTGATCTCTTGGCCATCTTCGGCCTGCAGCGGGTTGCCCATGGCTTGCTCGACAGCCTTGACCAAGGGTTGCCAGGCCGGCATCCCTTGAAGCTGAAAGGCTTGGGGCGGCACCAGCCCTTGCGGAGAGAGCAGGCGCCGAGCAGACGGGTTGGCTGTGCGCACCAGGCCCTGGCGGTCAATGACCATGACGCCTTCGCTCATCTCCTCGATCACCAACCGGTTGAGTTGCGCTTGCTGGCGTGCCATCTCCAGGCTGCCTCGGGCGCTGCGCTCCTCGCGTGCCAGGCGCGTGGCCAGCTCGCTGGCCAGCACCGTGATGGCGAACAAGCCGAATCCGGTCAAGCCTGCCTGGGTCATCAAGGCGGTCATGCCACTGCCGTCCAGAGACTGGATCCAAGCGGCGCCCAGCAGGTTGAGGGTGGCCGCGGCCGCCACACCGAGTGCCATGACGCGTGGCATGAGCACCGCAGCCATCAGCACAGGCAGGACCAGCAAGGCCTGAGAGTTCAGTGTGTTGCCCGTGAGGTAGTGCAGCAAGGCGAACGAGGCCAGGTCGAGGCCGATGCTCAAGAGCGCCTCGCGTGGGCGCAGCGTGGGCTCAGCAAGGGGTCTGGCTTGTCTTTGCGATGGCCATGCCCACACGGCCAGGGTGGCCGCTGCGTAGCCAATCGTCATGGCCAGCATCCAGTTGGGCGGGTTGTTGCCCAGTAGCCATGAACCTGCGACCAAGGTGAGCAGGACCAATGCCAGCGTCAGGCGGGCGGTCAGGAAGGCGCGGTAGATGCGTGAAAACGTGGTCCGAGCGTCGGGTTGGACAGCGCCAGGCTGGCGGACGGCGCTGCCTGTTTTGCGCGCTGGTTGGGCCGATTGCTCGGCGGGTTCGTGCCAGGCAACGGTGTCCAGCATGTCCAGTTGCCCAAACCAGGACGCTTGGCTTTCTGGTTTCGCTTGGGCCTTTGCGTGGGCTGCGTGGGCTTCTGGGCGGTGGGACTTGGGCATGCGCGGCTGTTGCCTCAAGCCGACCTGGGGCCTGCGAGCCGGTGCTCTTGGCTGCAGTACGGCGCCTGTTGGCCATCCAGCAGTGCTTCGCTGCTTGGCAGGTGGACACCGCAATGGGCGCAGCGCACCATGGTTTGGGTGCTGTGTTCCTTGGGTGTGCCGCTGGGCCCGGCGTTTGGCTGCGTGGCTGCTTTGTGGGGCGATCCGCGTCGGCGGCGCAGGGCAGGCGAGTAGAAAAGCCAGATCACGACCAAGGCCAGCAAGAGGTATTTCGCCATGGTGCTGGGCCCCGGATCAATAGGCCGTGGGGCGGTGCAAGACCACCTCCAGCACGAAGCGAGAGCCCACATAGGCCAGCAGCAGCAGGGTTGAGCCCGCCACCAACCAACGCACGGCCTGACGGCCACGCCAGCCAAAGCGCGCGCGGCCAATCAACAGGGTCGCGAAGACCAGCCAAGACAATACCGAGAACACGGTTTTGTGGTCCCAATGCCAGGGTGTTGCAAACCAGGCCCCCAGCACCAAGGTGAGGGTCAGCATCACGAAGCCTGCCGCCACGAACCGCAAGGTGAGGGATTCCAGGCGCAACAGGGGCATGCCCAGCGTCTTGCCGTGTGGCACAGGGGGGGGCAGTTGCCCGGATCCGCCCGGTTTGGCGCGCAACTGCCCTTCGGCATGACGCAACAGCGCTGCGTGCAGCAAAGCGGCGCCGAACAGCCCATACGACGCAAAACCCATGAGCCAGTGCAAGGGCGCCCAAGGCGTGCCAGCCACCATGTGCGGCTGGCCTGGGAACAGCCAAGCAAGCCCCACGGTGACGGCCGCAAGGCAAGCCAAGGCGCGGCGCACACTGGACAGGCCGAGCTGGCGGCTCTCTAGCGCGTAAACGCCCAGCACCAGCCAAGTCGTGACCGACAGCGCGGTGGCAAAGCCAAAGCGTGCGCCCCAAGCATCGCCTTCAAAGGAGATGGCATCCATCACAATGGCGACGGCCTGTGCCAGCCAGCCCAACACCAAGGCGGTCCATACTGGGCGGTCTTGCCCC
>JAVLFO010000498.1:0-3606 GCA_046052805.1 Aquabacterium sp.
CCCAAGGCTTTGAGGCCTGGTGGCCCCACGAGAAGCTGGCCGTGCATGGCTTCAACATGGAGGTGGTGCGGCGCTTCCGTGAGATTTGGGGCATTCGCCGCGACCTGGGTGATCGCCTTTTGCAAGATCGACCTGATGTGTTCATCGGGGTCGACGCGCCCGACTTCAACCTCGGGCTGGAGGCCCGCTTGAAGGCGCAGGGCATCAAGACCGTGCACTTCGTGAGTCCGTCCATTTGGGCTTGGCGAGGCGGACGGATCAACAAGATCCACCGCTCCACGGACCACATGCTGTGCCTGTTTCCGTTCGAGCCCAAGCTCTATCACGACAAGGGCATTGCCGCCACTTACGTCGGCCACCCCTTGGCCGATGCCATCCCTTTGGAGGTGCCGCGCGATGCGGCCCGCGCCAAGCTTGGCCTGGCGGCCGACGCGCCTGTGGTGGCAGTGTTGCCGGGCAGCCGCCGGGGCGAGGTCTTGCACAACACCCCCGCGTTTTTGCAAACGGTGGCCTTGCTGAGCCAGCAAAGGCCGGACTTGCGCTTTGTGTTGCCGGTGGTGCCCGGCTTTCGTGCGGCCATCGAGGCCATGGTGCAACTGCACGCCCCCAAGGCGCCTTTGCAGTTGCTCGATGGCCTTTCGCACGAGGCGCTGGCCGCCTGTGACGTGACCCTGATTGCCAGTGGCACCGCCACGCTGGAGGCCGCTTTGTTCAAGCGCCCCATGGTGATCGCCTACAAGATCAGCGCGCTGAGTTGGCAAATCATGAAGCGCATGGCCTACCAGCCGTGGGTCGGTTTGCCCAATGTGTTGTTGGCTGACTTTGCCGTGCCGGAGCGCTTGCAGGACGAGGCCAACCCGAAGCAGCTGGCTGCCGATGTGCTGGCTTGGTTCGATCAGCCACAGCGTGCCGCCTCGGTGCAGCAGCGCTTCTTGGACCTGCACCACCTGCTGCGTCGCAACACCGCTGCCGCAGCCACCGAAGCCATTGCCCAGGTTCTGGCCTCGCGCTGAGCTTGCCAGCCATTTGCACACCATGACGGATCCGACCCAACTTGATCTGCTGGCCAGCCTGGACGTGGCCGGTTTGCTCGCCGGCGTCGATGAGGCGGGGCGTGGGCCTTTGGCGGGCCCCGTGGTGGCTGCCGCTGTGATTTTGGACGACACGCAGCCCATCGTTGGCCTGGCCGACTCCAAGAAGCTCACAGCGCGCCAGCGCGAGCGCCTGTTCGACGAGATCAAGGCCAAGGCGCTGTGCTGTTGCATTGCGCAAGCCAGCGTCGAAGAAATCGACCGCCTCAACATCCTGCATGCCACCATGCTGGCCATGCGCCGTGCCGTGGAGGGGCTGCGCCTCAAGCCGGCGCTGGTGCAGGTCGATGGCAACCGCGTGCCACCTCTGCATGTGCCAGCGCAGGCCATTGTCAAAGGCGACTCAAAAGTGCAGGCCATTTCAGCAGCTTCGATTTTGGCCAAGGTGTACCGCGACCGCCTGTGCGAGCAGTTGCACCAAGCCTATCCCCAATATGGCTTTGATGCGCACAAGGGCTACCCCACGGCAGACCATCTGGCCGCCTTGCGCGAGCATGGCGCCACACCTGAGCACCGCCGCAGCTATGCGCCCGTCAAAGCGGTCTTGGCCGCACCGGTTCAGGCCACCCCGCAATCCGAGCAAATGCCATGAGCAACCCATTGGCAGATCGCCCATCGCGTGTGCGCCAGACGCAAGCCATTTCGTCTCGCGACAACCCCCTCGTGCAAAAGCTGCGTCGCTTGGCGCAAGACCCCTTGGCCTATCGCAAGCTGGGTGAGGTGTGGCTCGAAGGCGACCACCTTTGCAGTGCAGCCCTTGAGCGCGGGGTCACGGTGCCGGTGGCTGTGGTGACCGACACGGCCTGGCTCGGCGAACACGGCATGGCCGCAGGCGACGACGCCCAGGCGCGCCATCTCAGCGCGCTGGCACGCCAAGCTGAGCGTGTGGTCGTGGTGCCCGAGAGTTTGTGGAAAGCCTTCACGGGGCTGGAGTCTCCGGCTCGCGTGGGCTTTTTGCTGCCATTGCCTGCTGGGCAGAGCGTGCAGGCCGATGCCGCCACGGTGGTGCTTGACCGCGTCCAAGACGCCGGCAATGTGGGCAGCATTTTGCGCACAGCCGCCGCCATGGGCGTGACCCAGGTGCTGGCCCTCAAGGGCACAGCAGGGCTCTGGTCCCCCAAGGTGCTGCGTGCTGGCATGGGCGCTCACTTTGGGCTGCAGGTGCTGGAGCAGCTCACGCCAAATGACCTGGAGGGCCTCAACGTGCCCCTGGTGGCCACCAGCTTGCAGACCGACCACATGCTGCACGAAGTGGCTTTGCCTGACCCCTGCGCTTGGGTGATGGGCCACGAAGGGCAGGGCGTGGCCGAAGCTGTGATGGCCCGCTGTGCCTTGCGGGTTCGCATTCCGCAGCCAGGCGGTGAGGAGTCGCTCAATGTGGCGGCAGCAACGGCCATCTGCCTGTATGAATCGATGCGGCGGCGGCACGCCCCGGTTTGAGCGCAAAAGCTGCGTCCAGGGCAAAGCCCTGACGTGAGCATCTTCAGGTCTCGCGTGGCAAGCCTGGGAACCCTACAATGGAAGCTGGGTCAATTGACCGTGGGGTGGCGTTTGTCAGCCCTGACTTTTCCGGAGGACACATGGACCGATCGTTGAAATCTTTGGATGCCGTGTACGGCGGCTCGCTGGGCGTTGACCGTCAGCGCGTGCTGCGCAACACCTATGCTTTGCTGGCGCTCTCGATGGTGCCCACCGTGCTGGGTGCTTGGCTGGGCGTGAGCATGGGCTTCAGCTTCTTCGCGGGCAGCCCGCTGATCGGGCTTGTGGCCTTCATGGCCATCGCGTTTGGCTTCTTTTTTGCCATTGAGAAGTTCAAGAACTCCGGCGTCGGTGTTTTGCTGCTGCTGGGCTTCACCTTCTTCATGGGCCTGATGCTCTCGCGCACCTTGGGTGCGGTGCTGGGCTTGAGCAACGGTGGTCAGTTGATCGCCACGGCCTTTGGTGGCACGGCGCTGGTGTTTGCGGGCATGGCCACCATGGCCAGCACGATCAAGCGCGACCTCTCGAACATGGGCAAGTGGCTGTTCATGGGCGTGCTGGTGATGCTGGTGGCATCGATTGCCAACATCTGGCTGCACATGCCCGCGCTGATGCTGGCTGTGTCTGCCATGTCGGTCTTGATTTTCTCGGCCTACATCCTGTATGACCTCAAGCAAATCATCGACGGTGGCGAGACCAACTACGTGACCGCCACCCTGAACGTCTACCTGGACGTCTACAACGTGTTCGTATCGTTGCTGAATTTGTTGACGGCGCTGGGCGGCGAGCGCGACTGAGTTCGGCACTGCAAGCGCGTTAGATAAAAGGCCCCGTCAGGGGCCTTTTTCATGTGGGCTTGACGGCTCGAGGCTGCGGCGACGGTCAGTACTGATCGCCATCGCCGACATAGGTGCCAGGCGCCAGGTTCTCAAAGCGCGTGTTCGACTTCAAGAAGGCCAGGTTCAGGCTGCCCACCGGGCCTGTCTCTTATACACATCTGACGCTGCCGACGACTAGTCGAGTGTAGATCTCGGTG
>JAVLFO010000499.1:0-7932 GCA_046052805.1 Aquabacterium sp.
CCCACCTGCCCCAAGGCCGTGGCCAAAGCGGCCGGGCCGCACTGCAAATCAGTTTGTGCGAAAAAAGGCGTGTCGCGCTGTTCGGCGTGCTCAGGCAAACCGGCAGGCGGGCTGCTGAGCAGGGCCTCGTATTGAGGCGCCTGCCAGCTGCTGCAAGCGGCCAAGCCCAGCGACAGCACCATCGGCAAAGCCAGGCAGCGCAAGGTGCGCCGCAGCCAAGCCCGGTGCGCCATGCCGTTCAACGGCGCAGGGAGTGGGTGAAGGGGAAGACCTTGGTGAAGCCCAAGATGTCGGTGATCAGCAGCAGCACGAAGATGAACACGATGGTGCCCAGCACGTCAGAAGCACCGGCGGGCGCCTTGTCCAGCTGGTCGGCCAAGTTCACCAACTCGGCGTCTGACAGTGCGGCCACGCGGGCACGGGCGGCATCCATGTCCACGCCCTTGTCGACCAGGGCCTGCGCCACATCGGCGCGGTCGAGGGTGGCGAGGACTTGCGCGCGGCGAGCGACGAGTTGGGCATCAGCGGCTTGCGCGGCCACGGCCTCGGTGGTGATCATGGCGGCGTGAGCCACTTGCAAGCCAGCGGTGTGGCTCAAAGCGATGGCCACGCTCAAGGCGATGGATTTGGTCAGACGGCTCATGGTGACTTCCTCAGGTTGGTGTGACGAGCCCATCTTACAAAAAGGCCGAGCCTTTTGTGTGTACGCCAGCGATCAAAGGGATGTGCGCTGCAACAGCGGGTATGTGGTCATGACGGACTTGGCCAAAGCCTGCCCGCTGAGCCAAGCACCCTCCACCTTTCCGCCATGCAGCCAGTCGCCACACAAGCCCAGCCCCATGTGCGCTCGCCAGACGCAGCGCTCTGTGCGCTGCGAGGCCGTGTCCGCATAACGCCAACGGTGTGCCGACCAGGCTGCCGACGCCGTTCCGCCCATGGCCACGAAAGCGGCCATGAGCACAGCGGCGGCGGCCTCAGGCTCGGCCTCGATGTGCGCTTGGCTCCACTCCGGGCTGCCATGCAGCAACCAGGTTTCAGGGCCCGTGCGTCCAGGTTTGCTGCTGTCGCGCGCCACCCAGCGCAAAGGGCCGGTGTTGACGAAGGCCGCATCAAAAGGCAAAGCCACCGGGGCGTCCAAGCGCAGCATGACCGCCCAGCTGCCGCGCATCACGGTGTCGTCGGCCAAAGCCGACACATCGGGCGCCACCGCGTGCAGGAGCGGCGCGGCTTGGGGTGATGGGATCGCCAACACGACCACGTCAAATCGCGACGCCAGCTCGCCATGCTCCCGGGTGCACAAGCGCCAGCCCTGTGCGTCATGGGTGAGCGCATCGACCGTGTGGCCTGCGTGCAGGGTCAGCTGGCTGCTCAGCCAGGCTGCGGGTGAGGTCATGCGGGGCGTGCCGACAAAGCGCGCCACCGAGGGCTCATGCGGGTGCACGCCATCGGCGTCGACCACGGTCCATCGGGCCTCCCAGGAAGCCGCTGCACCGGCTTCTTGCCAGCGCATCACCTCGGCCCGGAAAGCCGGATCGCGGGCGGTGAAGTACTGGGCGCCGTGGTCGCACTGCCAACCCTCGCCACGGCGGGTGCTCATGCGGCCCGAGGGGCCTCGGCTTTTCTCAAACAGCTGAACGTGTGCGCCAGCCGCTCGCAGGCTGTGCGCGCAAGACAGGCCGGACAAGCCAGCGCCCACCACAGCAACGCGAAGAGATGGGGTCATGGGCACGGTCCTTGTGAGGCTGAGTCGGGCTGAATTTGGTCGCTATGCTAAGCGCGGGCCTGCGTGCCGCAGAGCAGACCTTGCCGATGCAATGACGCTGACGCAGTTTTGACAAGGATCGCGCCTGACCAGTGCGGCGTCAATGCGCCTCTGAGCCCTTCGCGACGGCGCCTGCCAGTTCCAAAGCGCTGGCCTGGCGGATGAGCCGCTCGTAAAACTGGATCATCTCAACGTGGTTGGTGACCGAGATGCGCTCGTTGGTGCCATGGAAACGGGCCAAGTCAGGCCCCGTGGCATGCATGGGCGAGAAACGGTAGATGGCGTCGCTCAGGTCGGCGTAGTGGCGCGAGTCGGTGCCGCCCAGCAGCAAGCCTGGCGCCACGACCAGCCCGGGTTGCAACTCGCGCAGGGTGCGCACCAACGCCGCGTAAGCAGGGCTGTCGGTGCGCGACACGGCCGAGGCCTCTGTGCCTTGGGGCATTTGCTCGATCTCAACGGCCAGACCGTTCAAGGTGGTTTGCACATGCTTGAGCACCGCCGCACGGGTGTCACCCGGCAAGAGGCGGAAGTTGATCAGGGCCGAGGCCACACCGGGCAAAACGTTCTCGCGCTCACCAGCATTGAACACCGTGGCCACGCCCGTGCTGCGCACCATGGCATTGGCCGAAGGGATCTTTTGCAGCTGGCTTTCGAGCAAGGGGGCAGTGAGCCACAGGTTGCTCAACACCCACTGTGTCACCCCGGTGGCCTGCGGCGCCACAGCCTCAAAGGTTTGGCGGGTGAGGCCTTGCAGCCGCGCAGGCATGGGATGGGCCTCTACGCGGGCCACCGCCTCGCTCAAGATGCCCACCGCACTGCGCGGGGGCGGCATGCTGGAATGCCCCGGCTGGCCGCGCACCGTCAGCTTGAGCGTCATGTAGCCCTTCTCGGCCATGCCGATCAAAGCCACGGGTTGCTGCATGCCGGGGACCAGGTCGTGCGTGATCAACATGCCCTCGTCCAACACAAAGCGCAGCTTCACCCCCTGTTGGCGCAAGGCTGCTGCGATGCGCTGGGCCCCGTCTTCGCCGCCGACCTCTTCATCGGCACCCAAGGCAAAGTAAATGGTTTGCTCAGGCTGAAAGCCCGACGCGGCCAGCAACTCGGCCGCCTCCATGATGGCCATCAGGCTGCCCTTGTTGTCCCAAGCGCCACGCCCCCACACAAAGCCACCTTCTACGGCGCCCGAAAACGGCGGCCACTGCCACTGCGCCTCGGTGCCGGGCGCCACAGGCACCACGTCTTGGTGGGCCATCAGGGCGATGGGCTGGGCCTTGGGGTTGCGCCCAGGCCAGGTGTATAGCAATGCGTGCTTGCCAAAGGTTTGACGCTTCAGCGCCTTGTGGGCGGCCACGTAGTCTTGCTGCAGTTGCTGGTGCAAGGCGTCGAACTCGGCAGCATGCTCGTCGGTGGGCGTCCACAGCGTTCGCAGCTGCACCGCCGCGCTCAACCGGCGGGCGGCAGCTGGCGCATCCACAGGCACACCAGGCTTGGGCTCAACCGCTGCCACGCTGCCACGCACCTGCCATGTGCGCCAAGCCATGGCGGCCAACAGCGCCAGCGCCATCAGGGCCACAGCCAGCAGCACGCGAAGCCACACGCGGCCAGACTGAACCGCACGAGGAGGTGAAAAGGGCGCAGTCAGCATGATGACAGTGACACGAGAGGTGTTGAACGGAAGATGGTGCATCTTACCCATCGCCCCCCACGCCGATAAGATGTGCCCCATGCACAGCAACGATTCCCTGCCCGAAGGCGACCTTCCGCAAGACGCGGCCATCAAGGAAGCGCGCCTGTGGCGCGACAACGGCTGGACCGCTCGCGTCATCAAAAACGAAGACGACGATGGTTGGGCGGTCGAAATGGTGATCGACGGCCAAGCCGAGCCCGCACTGGTCGGCCCCTGGACCATGGGCCGCGACACAAAGAACCCCACACCGCTGGACACCTCGGCCTTCAACACCCTGGTCAAGACCGCCAGCGAGGTGGTGCGGCGGCACGAGCAGCAATTGCACGCCCTGCTGCACAAAGAGGTTTCGGTGTTCACGCGCGATGCCCGCTGGCGCGTGACGCTGGACATCACCCCCGACGAACACGAACCCTACGCCACGCTCACCGCCTTTGACGCCCTGGGCGACGAGGCTGCGCAGGTGCGCGTCACCGCAGGCTTCAAGCTCAGCCCTGACAGTGCCACGCGCTGGATTGAGCAGGACTTTGCCAAACCCCGCTGAACACCCTCACCTGCCAATAAGCCATGTCAAACACCATCGAATGGGCCGAAGGCCACAGCAGCTTGGGACATGTGCTGATCGCACGCACTCGCCAGGGCTTGTGCGCCGTCTTGATCGGCGACGAGCTCGAAGCACTGCGCCAAGATTTGCGCAGCCGCTTTGGCAGTGTCGACAGAGAACAAAGCACCGACATGCACGGCTGGCTGAGCCAGGTCCTGCAACACATTGAACACCCTCACCAGCCTCTGGACTTGCCCTTGGACGCCACGGGCACGGCGTTTCAGCGCAAAGTGTGGTCGGCCCTGCAAGGCATTCCGGCGGGTCAAACCGTCAGCTATGCCGACCTTGCCCAGATGATGGGCTCGCCGTCGTCGGTGCGCGCCGTGGCCGGTGCCTGCGCGGCCAATCCCTTGGCGGTGGTGGTGCCTTGTCACCGCGTGATCCGCCGCGATGGCGGGCTGTCGGGCTACCGCTGGGGCCTGGCGCGCAAACAGGCCTTGCTGGCACGCGAAGGCCTTCAGGCCGTCGGATCCTGACGCGCAAACAGCCTCACCAACTCTTCTGGTTCGGCCTGACACAAAGGCAAGCTGCGCAGCAAGACCCGGTCTTCGCGCGTGGCCAAGCCGTTGTCGAGCCGGTGCATCAAAGCCTGCATGCGCCCTTGCAAATCAGGGCCACGCATGGCTTGCAACAAGGCGGCCACCGCGCGCTGAAACGAGGCCAGGCCGTGGGCATCGCTGTCTTGCACGGGCTCAAGTGCGTGCCATTGCACCGAACGGGTCAAAGGAGATTGTGGGGTGTGCATCGCGTGCGGCATGACGAGCGACCTTCACTGGCTGTGGACATCGTGTGGTTGAAGTCTCACCCCCTTGTGTTGCTGGCATGTTGCTGATGGGTTTCGAGCCGATTAAGCTCTCGCCCCTGAGCATTCGACCTGACCATGAGCAAACCACCCTCTTCTCCCGTGCTGGCTTGGCACTACACCCTGGGCCTGCACCTGTTGCGCATCCTGGAAAGCGGGCACCTGATGCCCATGGACACGCCCGACACCCCTGCTTCTGAGAGCCCTGTGCTGTGGTTCTCTTTGAACCAGCACTACGAGGCGTCGGCCGCCAAAAGCCTGGAGGTCAACGGCGAGCGCCAAGCACCCACCTTGCCCCTGATGCGCCAGTTCGGCAATGGCATCTACCGCCTGGGGGTGAGCCCACGCACCCTGTTGAGCGGCGCGCCATTGCGTCGGCAAGCCGGGATCCAAAAGGAGCGCTGGCAGGCCTTGAGCCAGCACGCCAAGCAATGTGGCGCCAACACCAGCGAGTGGTACGGTACGGTTCACCCCGTGTCGTGCGCAGACTGCGTCATCGAAAAGCTCAATGAGCAGCAGCAATGGGTGCGCGTGGCATCTTGATGCCCCGACCTGGACGCGCAACACCCTCACAGCAACACCGAGCCATGCAAATCCATGCCGATTTGACCCTGCGCGCCGTGGTGCACCACGACGACTTGCCCTGGACTGACACCCCCGCCAGCGGCATCCAGCGCAAGCTGCTGGAGCGCGATGGCGCCGAGGTGGCGCGGGCGACCTCGGTGGTGCGCTACGCGGCGGGCTCGGCATTTGATCGGCACACCCACGAGCTGGGCGAAGAAATCTACGTGCTCGATGGGGTGTTCAGCGACGAGTTCGGCGACCACGGCCCGGGCACGTACCTCAAAAACCCGCCAGGCTCGTCTCATGCGCCGCGCTCAGCGACGGGGTGCACGCTGTTCGTCAAGCTGCGCCACATGGATCCCCTTGACCTGTCTCGTGACGTTGTGAACACCGCTGAGAGCCGATGGCGACCCGGTTTGGTGCCGGGCCTGTCGGTGCTGCCCCTGGCCGAGTTTGAGACGCAGCACACCGCCTTGGTGCGCTGGGCGCCGGGCACGCACTTTCAAGCGCACCGACACTTTGGCGGTGAAGAAATTTTTGTCATCGACGGGGTGTTTGAAGATGAGTTCGGCAGCTACCCCAAGGGCACGTGGCTGCGCAGCCCTCACCTGAGCGTGCACACACCCTTCAGCACGCAAGGCTGCACCATCTTTGTCAAAACAGGACACCTGCTGACCACAGAGCGCTGACCTTCAACGTTCGCGCATCAGCGGCGGTTGCGGCCTTTGTGAAGCTGGCCCTGAGGCACGGCAGGTTTGGGCGCCAAGCCCACCGCGGCACGGGCCAGCGCATCGGCCTCGGCATTGCGGTGGCGCGGCACCCATTGCCATTCAATGCACTCAAAGGCAGCCACCCAGGTGCGGGCCTCGTCAAACAGGCCGGCCAAACGGGCCACTGGCGGCGGGTCGGTCATGCGCAATTGGTCCACCACGAGGCTGTTGTCGCAGTGCACCTTCAAGCGGCGCGCACCTTGTGTCTGCGCCAGCTGCAGCGCGGCCATCACGGCGCGCAGCTCGGCCTCGTTGTTGCACCCCGTCAGGTGGGTGGCCACAGACAGTTCGTGGCGCGTGCCGTCGGGCGCCATGAGCACCGCGCCCAGGCCCATGCGGCCCGGGTTAGGCCACGCGCTGCCATCGCAATGCAGCAGCCAGGTCTCGTTCAAAAGGGGACTCAAGCCAGTGTCTTGGGCAAACCGTCGGGCAAGGGCGGACCGCCCCGGTGGGACTTGGACCAGCTGTAATCGGCCGGCAATTCGTCGCTCACACCGGGCTTGCCGACGCTGTCGCCCAACTCGGAGTTGGTGACCACGTGGCAGTTCAAGGGCTGGCCAGCTTCGTCTTTGTCTTTGCGCCGGGCTTCAGAGAAGGCCAGCGCGGCCAAGAGCTGATCGTCGTTGAAACATGCCACATGGGGCTGCCCTTTGCAGAGCCAGTACACAACGATGCTCATGGCGTGCCGATCAGCGGTAGAAAGCCTCGACCTTGCCCTTGAGCTTGATCGTCAGCGAACGGCCCTTGCGGTCAACGGCTTTGCCTGCTGGCACGCGGACCCAACCCTCGCTGACGCAGTACTCCTCGACATCGAAGCGCTCTTTGTCATTGAACAAGATGCCAATGTCGTGCTGAAACACAGCCGCGTGGTGGTGCGGGCTGCGGGGGTCGATGGACAGGTGATCGGGCAGTTCGGGCCGTTGGGTCGCGTCGGTCATGAGATCAAAAAAGTGAGGCTGGGAAAGTGCCGCCAGTTTAGTGGACGCACGCCCCCGCCACAAACCCTTCGTCAGCGCTCACTTCTTGCCGAACTTCGCCTTGGCGGCAGCCACACAGTCGCCCTTGGCCACGCCTGACTTCGAATCGCACTTCAAGAGCGCCATCTTGTAGTCGGCATCGCGCTGGTCTTGCAGCACGTCAGGCATGGCCGCGCCCATCGGTGGCGCCTGCTTGGCCTCGCTCAAGACCTTGGCTTCGGCCGCCTTGGCCTGACGGATGCAGACCTCTTTGACGCTGCCCGATTTGTCGTCGCACGGCAGCTGCGCGGCTTTGGCCTGAGGCTGGGTCTGCGCCACCAACATCAAGCAGCCCATCCACAGTGCGGCGGTGCCCACCGGAAGCAAGAACGGGTGACGGACGTGCATACGTGCCTTTCTGAACACCTGTGTTCGGTGTCCAGCATGGGCGCCGTGCGTCAAAGGCTCTGTGCGCTGGCGCACACCCGAGCGGGGCTCAAGCTGCCGTGTAGGGCAGCAAGGCCTTGGCCGCCTCGATGCGCAGGGCAAGCGGCACCGTGGGGTCGTTCATCACCTCTTGCAAGAAACGCTTGGGATCCGGTGTGGGTTCGCACACCGGCACGCTTGCGTTGGAGGCGACTTGGGCTTGCACTTGCGAGCAGACCGCCAGCCAGGCCGCAGGGCTCACGCTGCGCAGGCCCGACAGGAGCTCGGCCTGACCGTCCTCACCCGGGGGGACGTCCAACCAAGGCGCATCGGCAAACACGGGGGCCAGATCGGGCGCCAC
>JAVLFO010000500.1:0-4234 GCA_046052805.1 Aquabacterium sp.
CTGCGCCGAGGTCGACGGGCACCTGCTGCCCTACGTGCTGCCCCTGATGGCCCAGGCACGCGCTTTGGCGGCCACGCTGGCTGGCAATGCCACGCAAGTGAGCTACCCCGCCATGCCGGTGGTCGTGAAAACACCCGCTTGGCCCACCGTGGTGTGCCCACCGCCAGTCAACGCGGCTGGCCAATGGACGGTCACCGCCACCGAAGAAGCCCTGGAAGCACGCTTCACCGCAGCAGGCAACCCCGAACAGCTGCTGGGCTTTGCCCTGCAAGGCAAGGCCGTGTCACAACGCCAGGCCTTGGCCGCCACCGTGCCAGCCATGCTGGGCTGACCCTGGCCGGGGCGCTTGAAACCCCGCTGCACGCGATCCAAAGGGCTCCAACCGGAGCCCTTTTACTTTTGGACACGAACGCGGATTGCGTTAACCTTGTGCCCCTTGTCGGCCAGCACCTGAACCAGGCGCGGCTGCAACTGGCGCAATTTGGCTGACACGGCCGCATTGGCGGCCAGGATGGTCCAGCCCTCTTCATCGAGAGGGCCGGCCTTCACGGCCGCTGCCAAGGCGGGCGGCAGACACCCCTGGATGGCATCCAGGCAGCTTTGCGACGCCTTCAAGCGTTGCAACAAGCTGGCCAGAGGCGATGAGCGCGTCAAGGCCTTCGTGACCTGAGGCACGTCAGGCACCATGGGCTTGATGCGCAAAGGCTTGAAGGTGCCGCCCACACGGGGTGGCTTGGCGGAGTCGTTCATCGGCAGGGGTTCAAAGGCGAAAGGTTCAGTGGCATGCAGATTTTGATCACCACGAGCGTGGCATCCAAGCCCCGCATTGTGCAGTTCACACCGTGGACCTTGCTGGCCGGTTTGTTGGCGCTCACCATCCCGCTGATGATGGCCAGCCTGGCGGTGTACCACGCGGTGGTGCTCAAGGCGGCGCACGAGCACTGGCCCATCATCTCTGAGGCGGTGCGCTATGTCGAGCGCCAAGAGCTGGCCCAGCGCGACCGCTACATGCGTGAGAACCTGGACGCCATGGCTGAGAAGGTCGGCGACCTGCAAGCCAAGCTCATGCGCCTGGAGGCCGTGAGCGAGCGCATTGGTGGCATGGCCGGCATGAAGCCGGACGAGCTCAAAAAGATCGAAGCCGAGCCCAAGGGCGCCAGCGGCGGCCCGCTGGTCAGCCTGCAAGGTGACAGCCGCCCCTCCAAACTGACTCTGGACGAGCTCAACGCCCAGATGGAATCGCTGCAATCGCTGAGCGAGCGCAACACCGATGTGTTCACGCTGATCGAGTCACGCCTGTTCGAGCGCCGCCTGGAGGCCCTGATGGTGCCCAGCAGTGCGCCAGTTGACGGCCCAATTGGCTCGGGCTTTGGCTTTCGCACCGACCCCTTCACACACCGCCCCGCCTTGCACACCGGGCTGGACTTTCCTTCGGACGTCGGCACGCCGATCCTGGCCGCAGCCGGGGGGGTGGTGCTGTCGGCTGGATCGCACCCGCAATACGGGCAGCTGGTCGAGCTCGACCACGGCAACGGCCTGGTGACACGCTACGCGCACACCTCGCGGATGCTGGTCAAGCAAGGGGACTTGGTCAAGCGCGGCCAGAAAATCGCCGAAGTGGGCAACACCGGCCGCTCGACCGGCCCCCATTTGCACTTTGAGGTGCTGGTGGAGGGCGTGCAGCAAAATCCAACGAAATTCCTGACGGGGCTGAACACGGCTTCACAAAGAAGCAATGTGGGGGCGCTAGAGTAAGCCGTCATGTTGGATCGCAAGGTGTCACGCATCGGCTGGCGTTTGCTGCTGGCCCTGGTTTTGCTGCTGGTGCAGCAGGCCGGCCTGCGTCACAACCTGAGCCACACCACCTCACGCGACGAAGGCGCGCCCACCCATGCGGTGTGCCTTGACTGTCTGGCCTTGCATGCCAGTGCCGACAGCATCACACCCGTGGTGCCGGCCCTGGCCCTGCTGGCTCACGCCCATGTGCTGGCTGCGGCCACCGCACAGCATGGGGTCGAGCCACGCACCGAGCGCGTCTACGAGAGCCGCGCGCCGCCTGCCTTTCCGGCCTGATCTCCACGTCACCGACCGCCCCACGCGGGCCTGAACCCTCAGGCCAAACCGCGTGCGGTCGGGCTTGCTGCATCAACTCGCCCCTGCCACCCAGTGCAGGGCACCGGAAAGCACCCCTCTCATGTCCCATGCACCTGTTTTTGCGGGCGGCACACGCCTGAGCCTGCTCGCGCTCGCCATGGCCTGCGCCTGGCCAGCACTTGCCGCACAACCCTCCAACCCTCAAACCAGCACGAGCGCCAGCGCTGCCGATGCGGCGCAAGCCGTGGCCGACCTGCGCCGCCAAATGGACGACATGCGTGCGCAATACGAAGCGCGCCTCAAGACCTTGGAAGACAAGCTCAGTGGCGCGAACAACGCGCCTGCGGCACAGGCCGAGCCCGGCAGCGAGGTCGCTGTGGGCAACAGCGCCGCAGCCGCGTCCAACAACAACGCCTTCAACCCCTCGGTGTCGGTGATCTTGAGCGGCACCTATGCCAGCCTGCGCAAAGACCCCGGCACGTGGGCACTCAAGGGCTTCTTGCCCAGTGGCGACGAGATCGGGCCGGGCCAGCGGGGCTTCAGCCTGGGCGAGTCAGAGGTGGGCTTGAGCGCCAACATCGACCCCTGGCTGTATGGCGCGCTGACCTTGTCGGTGGCCGGCGACAACACGGTGTCGGCCGAAGAGGCCTTTGTGCAGACCACCGCCTTGCCCAACGGGCTCAAGCTCAAGGCCGGACGCTTTTTTGCAGGGCTGGGCTACCTCAACGAGCAACACGCCCACACCTGGGACTTTGTCGATGCGCCGCTGGCCTACCAAGCCTTCTTGGGTGGCCAGTACAAGCAAGATGGCGTGCAGGCCAAATGGCTCTTGCCCACCGAGCAATTCATCGAGCTGGGCGCCGAAGCGGGCAGCGGCACCGAGTTTCCGGGCAGCGCGCGCAACCGCAATGGCGCGGGCACGGTGGTGTTGAGCGCACACACCGGCGGCGATGTGGGCGACAGCCACAGCTGGCGCGCCGGTGCCAGCTGGATGCGCAACCAGGCCAGCCAGCGCACGTTTGACCTGGTCGACACGCAAGGCAATGACAGCACCAATGCCTTCAGCGGCAACAGCCGGCTTTGGGTGCTGGACGGGGTGTGGAAATGGGCGCCGCATGGCAACGCCACGCGGACCAACTTCAAGCTGCAAGGCGAGTACTTCCGGCGCATGGAAGACGGCCAGGTCACCTACCAGTACGACGCCAGCAACGCGGGTGCCGGGCAGACCGCAGGCTACCGCTCGGCCCAGTCGGGCTGGTACCTGCAAGGCATTTACCAATTCATGCCCGAATGGCGCGTGGGCCTGCGCCATGACCGCCTCGACAGCGGCACCACCGACTTCCGTGCCAACAGCAGCAACCTGGCCCTGGCCAGCGCCACCCCGCAGCGCAACAGCGTGATGCTGGACTGGTCACCCAGCGAGTTCAGCCGTTGGCGCCTGCAGCTGAGCGACGACCGCGCCCGCGAGGGCAGCCCCGACCGCCAGCTCTTCTTGCAATACCAAACCAGCCTGGGTGCCCATGGCGCGCACAGCTACTGAGCCCGCAGCCCACGCACCCCACATGGAACACGACATGACCTCATCCCTTTCACCTTCGATGCGCACCAGCCTGCTGGGCGCGGCCCTTTTGATGGGCACCCTCAACTCGGCCCACGCCATCAAGGTGTTTGCCTGCGAGCCCGAATGGGCCGCCTTGACGCAAGAGCTGGCCGGCGACCAAGCCAGCATCTACACGGCCACCAATGCCCTGCAGGACCCGCATCAGGTGCAGGCCAAGCCCAGCCTGATCGCCGCACTGCGCAATGCCAACCTGCTGGTCTGCACCGGCGCCGAGCTGGAGGTGGGCTGGCTGCCCGTGCTCTTGCGCCAGTCGGGCAACCCGGCCGTGCAGCTCGGTCAAATCGGCCAGTTCAATGCCGCTGACTTTGTGCGCAAGCTCGATGTGCCCACCCGACTCGACCGGGCCGATGGCGACGTACACGCCTCGGGCAACCCCCACATCCAGACCGACCCGCGCAACATCGGGGCCGTAGCGCAGGCCCTGGGCAAACGCCTGAGCGAAGTCGACCCGGCCCACGCCAGCCAATACCAAGCGCGCCTGGCCGACTTCAACCTGCGCTGGACGGCCGCCACCAACCG
>JAVLFO010000501.1:0-5273 GCA_046052805.1 Aquabacterium sp.
CGCACTGCGGCCAGGTGGCCCGCACCGGGCAACCAGCGGTGTGCCAGTTCGTCGGCGGCTTGGTGTACCCGCGAGAGCGCCCACAAGGATGCCCCACCCAGCACGATCGTCAGCGCCAGCAGGGTCATGAAAGACAAGCCCAGCTTGCCGCCTGTTGACAGTCGGTCCAGCGCGCTGAAACGCGCTTTCAACTTGTTCATGGATCACTCCTCGCAGGGGCCGAGGCCGCCCCTGTGGCCACAGGGGGTGTTTACTTCTTGAAGCCGACGTAAGTCACGCCAATCACAGCACCCTTGGCGTCCTTGATCGGGTTGTAGCAAGCCTCATAGGCCGTGCCCAGCACATCCACATCACCGCAAAAGCTTTGGCCTTTGCTCACGGCTTCATAGGCCTTGGCGCGAGCCAGGTTGGTGCCCACGCCGCGCTTGCCTTCAGGCGTCAGCACGTTGGTGCTCACTCGCACAAAGTCGTCGCCGTCTTTGACGAACACCGTGGCGGTGGCGCCAGATTTCTTCTTTTCTTCATCAACGACGTCGTAGTTGCCATTGATCTTGCGGGGACCAAAGTACAGCGCAGGCACGGTCTTGTCACCGGCGGGGGCTGTGCCTTCGACCTTGGGTGCACCGATCTTGGCCAGACGGGCGTCCAGGTCGGCGATCGTGGCTTTGGGGTCGCCTGCGTGGGCGACGCCCGATGCCAGCAAGACCAATGCGGCGGCGATGTGATGGATTTTCATGGGGGCTCCACAAAGATTTGAAAATGGGACAAGGTGTTACCTGCCCGTCTTCGGCACGGCCGGTCTCAACTTGACTGACTGCCAACCAACACCGGTACGGCGTGTGCGATCGTTCACGCCGGAGCCGGTTGTGCCGTGCGCTTGCGCATGAAAAAAGCCCACAACCGCGAGGCGGCGTGGGCTCATTTGGCGGGGGCTTGTGCTGCTTACAGGCGACCCAGCTCCACATAAAGCGGGCGGTCGTCAATGCCTGGGCGAGGGTCGTCGCCATAGCTCAACCAGAAGTGGCTAGAGAACAGCTTTTGGCGCTTGTAGCCACGGGGCACTTCTTCCAGCGGGTCACCATGCGTCAGGCCGGTGGCCAGCGCGTCGTATTTTTGGCCCTGGTGCGCCATCAGCCAGTCGATCAGGCCTTGGAAGACAGCCTTGTCGTCCTTCTCGACCACGATGTTGTAGATCGTCAGGTAGTTCAGCACGCCGCCGATGGGGGGCAGCTTGAAGCCGCCGCCAACGCTCACGTACAGGTTGTAAAGCGGACGCAGCAACTTCACGATGGGCTTGAAGCCCACGATGCGCGTTTGCTTGTAAGCCTTTTGGTTCCAGCCAGCCAGCATGCCGATGATCTGGCCGTTGCGCGTGGCCAGCACGTAGTCGCCAATGCTCAGGCCCGCGTAATACGCATCGCCTGCCAGCAGCTTGGCAAAGTCATACACAGGGTAGCCATTGCGGCGTGGCGCTTCGCGGTCGAAGAAGGCTTGCATCGCAGGCACGTCGGCCGCCGTGGCCGCACGCATCTGCACGCCCTGCGGAACGCGCGGTGTGAGCTTGCGCGTGAAGATGAAGCTGGTCTCGATTGCGTGGCTGATCCAGTAGCTGAACAGAACGCCATCGGCGGTCTTGGCGGCGGCGTCCAGTGGCGCGGTGTTCTCTTTGAGCACGATGCCTTGCAGCAGGTCTTGCCCGGTGCGGAACTTCTTTTGCTCAATGAACAGGTTCGAGGCAATGCCGCGCCGGCGGTAGAACGGGTCGACACGGGTGTCGCCTGAGTAATAGACGCGGCGCTTTTGGCCACTGATGAACAGCTCGCGGCCCGAGATCACGGTCAAACCCGCTAGCACGTCGGGGCGCTCGTCGTCATCGGCCACGGTCAAGATGAACTCGTCGCCAATGACCTTGGCGCCGGTGAAGAAATCCGGTGCGCGTTGAAAGCACATCTGGGCCACGCCAGGCATGGTGATTTTGGTCACCAGATCCTGGATCTTGGCGTTGTCGGCGGGCGTACCCAAGCGAACGGTGATGGTCATGGTTTGATCGACTTCAAATCAGGTGGTTACAGCGGTGCGGCGTGTGGGCCGTTCAAGCATCCAGCACGTCGCGCAACACGGCGGGCACTTGGCCACGCCAATGCCGAAGCGGCTCGATCTTGATGTTGCCTTCGATCATGCCGCGCTCACGGCATTGATCCAGATAGATGGCGCGCATGTGAGGCAAGGCCACGCACGCCGCAGGCTGCAGCTGGCCCAGCTCGCGCGCCAGTTTGTAGTGGAAGTTGGCTTGCAAAGCCCGCTCAACCTGCGCAGACAGGTCCTGTTGCATGGCCTCCCGCGGTGCCTCCGCGCTGCACTCCACCAGCAGCACATAGCCGGGCGTGCCCTTGCGGGCTTCGTCCAGGGCCAGCAAGGTCACGGGCATGGCGCCACTCAGGCTCAGCCCATCTTGCACGGCCTGGGCGGTCGTGGCGCTGGTCTTCTCGCCTACCAGGTCGACACCATCGTTGCGACCCAAGAACGTGAAGCAGGGCACTTGCCCCAAAGACGACTCCACTCGGATCACATCGCTCATTTGGTAGCGGCCAAAGCCACTGCCCGTGGTCATGATGGGGATCACATCTTGACCTTCGCGCAGCTGCCAGGCGGCCATCACCTTGCCATCGTGGGCATCGGCAAATTCATAAAAGTGGCTCAGGTAGGCCAGCGGGTAGCGGCCTTCAAACGGAAAGGTCACCACACCCTCGGTCGCCCACAGGCCTTTGCCTTGGAAGCTCGCGTGCGGCAACAGCCCCTTGAGCTTGTTGGCCCATGGCGCGGCTGCGGCGGTGTCCCATGCGCTCAGCACGGCCAGTTGAGGCCAGAGCTTTTCAAAGAACCCTGCGTTGAGTTGCCCGTCCCAGGCCTGCAGCAGCTCGGCGGCGCGCATCGAGCGGGGGCAAGGCAGCTCGGCCATGCGGCTGCGGCGGCTGCCCCACTGCCCGGTGGCCAAGGCCTGCGCCAACTCCGTGCGCCATGCCGACATTTGCTCCAGCAGCCCCAAGCCAAAGGTCGGGCTCCACACAGAGATGAAGCCCAGTTGTGTGTCCGCCGCAAGGTAAGCGATCGTGGCAAACAACGAGTCGTCCGAGGTTTGCGCCAAGGCGATTTCTTGTGGCGCCGCTTGCGTCAAATAGGCCAGCAAACGCTTGCCCCACGACAACATCTTCATGTCGTCGTTGATGTCGCCTGCCGTCTGGCCGCGCATTTCGGTGGGGATCCACGACAGTGACCAGTAGTGCGTGCCGTGTGCCTGCCCGGGGTACTGGCGATACAGGTCGCCCACCCATGCGGTGATCACCTGGTCCAACTCGTCCAGGAACATCTTGGTGTAGGGCACCCATTTGACCGCTGAGGTCGAGCCGCTGGTCGGCTGGTAGCGCGCCACGGGCGAGTCAATCAGCAGCGACTGCTTGCGCGCGCGCTGCGTGTTGATCACCTCTGCGTAGTCCTGGTAGCCACTGACGGGCACCTGCCGAGTGAACTCTTCCCACGACCAGTCGGCACGAATGCCGCGCCGCTGCCCTTCGGGCGAGCGCGAGACGGCCGAGAGCCAACGCGCAAGGCGCGCCCGCTGAACCGATTCCAGTTCACCGAGGTGCTGTTCAAAACGCCTGCGCCCTGGGGCAACGAGCAGCTTGAGGAGTTGGTGTCCGAGTGTTGTACCGCCACCCATGTTCAGGACGCCTTGGTCTGGTCGAGCGACGCTGTCGCTTCGGCCTCAGACCAGCCCTGCGTGCTTCTCTCTGGGCGGCCCGCCACGTCCAGGCCGGCGGGCTTGTGGGTGCCCAGCATGTGCTTCTTGATCCACTTCCATGGCACGTCCACGATTGAGCGGAACAGGCTTTCGTAATCGCACGCGCCGATGCAAGGCACTTCGGTGCCACGGCGCCACGAGGGGTTCACCTTCTCAAAGAAAGCGATGTGTTTGCTGGCTGACTTGAGCTCTGGCGTGATCTCGGCCACGTCACCCTTGAGGCGCACATAGCTCTGGCCAAAGTCCAGCAACATCTTGTCTTTGTCGAAGTACTCTGGGAACAACTGCTCGCAGTACTGCTCTGTGATGCGGCGGTACTTCTCGTCCTTGCCGTTCACATTGGGGTAGTAGTTGTAGAAGTTGTTCGTCAGCAGCAGGTAGGTCTTGTAGCCCTTGGAGATCAAGAACCAATAGAAGGGCGTGAAGGGGCGTTTGATGCGCTCGATGATCAGGCGTCGGTAGAAGGTGTTGGCCAGGGCGTTGTTGCCCCAATAAGCAGGCTCAATGATGGTGTCGCCGCTGAAGATCCCGCGCACCCGCTTGCCGTCGACCTTGATGTCGAAGAAAGTCTGCGTCGAAAAGCCAACGATCTTGTCGTCGGCCTTGCGCGAGACCAAGATCACGCCCGACTTCTTGCTCAGGTCGTTCAAAAAGATGTCGAGCGAGGTGTTCTCGTAGTAACTGGCGTAAATGTCATACATCTGCTTGATGTTGGACACGGTCACCGCCTTGATTGGGCGGAAGTACGTGCTGACTTTTTCTTTCTTGGCAGATGTGGACATCTTCGGCTCCGGCTGCCGCCACGTGGGGGGCAGAAAATGAGCGCCACCCCCAGCGCTTTTGGCTCACAGCAGGGGCGACGCTTGCGTTAACTGTGGACGGAGCATGCCGGGCCGGATGCGCTCCTTGCATCGGGCTTGCCCGAGGTGGGCCCCTGAATGGGGGGTGTGTAACGCGACGTGGTGATTACCCTAGCCGCATGCTGCACCCGTGCATGGGGGGTTTTCGGTCGCCGTGTTGAAGGGGGCTTGGCTGGTCACGGGTAACTGCGTATAATCTTTAGGTTTTGCCGACACCTGGTGTTGGCGTTTTGTTTTTTGTTGGATGCGGCGAGTTGGGCTCAAGTGCCTGGCCTGCCAAGACAAGCCTCATAGGCCGCCACGATGCAAGCACCTCAGAGTGACCAGCCTCGCGGCAAGCCAGCACCGCATGACTCTTCGAGTCGCGCGCTGTTTGAGGATTCCGACTGGTCACAAGACGTCGAACCGCCCGTCCGGCCGCTGACGCGGGAAGAAGCGCAAGCCATTCTCGTTCGGAACCCTTCTTTGAGTGTGTGGCAAGTGCTTGCTGCGCAGGCTGTAACGGGGGTGCTTGTCGCGCTGGCATGGGGGGTGCTCTCGCAAAGTCTGAGTGCTGCAATGTCGTCCCTGTATGGTGCGCTGACTGTGGTTGTGCCGAGCGCGCTGATGGCTGT
>JAVLFO010000502.1:0-4111 GCA_046052805.1 Aquabacterium sp.
CTTCTACAGAGATTCATAAATGGCTTTTTTGGTCATCGACATTGGTAACACCCGCCTCAAATGGGGTCTGTACGCGAAGCCAGAACCAGGCGCCGACTTGCTCGGCCACGGTGCCGTCGTGCTTGAAGACATCGATGGTTTGTGGGACGCCCATTGGCGACATCTGCAGCACGTGCCTACCGATATGTTGGGTTGTGTGGTGGCCGGTGAGGCCATCAAGCGCCGCGTCGAAGAACAGTTGCTCGAGGGCTGGGGGCTCAAACCCCGCTGGCTGGCGTCAGGCTACCAAGCCGGCGGCGTCATCAACGGCTACGAGCATCCGCAGCGCCTCGGGGCTGACCGCTGGGCCGCCATGATCGGTGCTCGCCAGCGTGCCTTGGGTGTCAATCCGGCATCTCCGCCGCCCGTGTTGGCGGTGATGGTGGGCACGGCCGTCACGGTGGATGCCGTGGATGCCGATGGGCGCTTTCTGGGCGGTTTGATTTTGCCGGGCTTTGGCTTGATGTATCGGGCCCTTGAGAGTGGCACCGCTGGCCTGAAAGTGCCAACCGGCGAGGTCAAAGATTTCCCCACCAACACCAGCGATGCCTTGATGAGCGGCGGCACCGATGCCATTGCCGGTGCCATTGGTCGCAGTTTGCGGCGCCTGCATGCCCACGCGGGTCAACCACCGTTGCTGATCATGTCGGGCGGCGCCGTTTCCCGTCTTTCCCAAGACAGCGAATTGCCGGCCAGCGTTGTTGAAAACCTGATTTTCGAGGGTCTGTTGACCCTGGCTACCGATCAGCTCAAGCGGTCTGCAGCCTGACGGTGGCGTGCTCGTTGATGCCCATGGCACCAAAGAACATGGCCACCAGCCTGTGGGGGTTCAGGAAGGTCACCTGGCGGTCTTCCGTGCGGCGGGCCAGTACCCAATTGAGCAAGTCGCCTGCGGCAATGAAGTCCACGCGCAGCAAGTGCTCGCAGTTGATGGACAAAGACACGCTCGCGCCCAGCTGTGTTTCGAGGTGGCTCAGCGTGCTGCCAATGTCGCCCACCAATTGACCGGACAGGTGCAAGGCGGCCACCTGCACGTACTCGACGTCTTGGTGGAGCCTGGATTCAACGAAAGTCGTCGTGACCTCGCTGACCTGCGACAAAGCGCGGGTGTGCGGGTGTGCGCCATCGCTTTGAACGCGAACGCGGCACTGAATGGCTTCCCAAGACGGCGGTGACGTCTCGTAGGTGATGCAGTAGTCGATGGCGACTTCGTCGAACTCGGCGGCGCGGTTGCAGAGCAGCAGCACGTCGAGCCTGAGCATCCAAAAGGCGGGGTCGATGTCACGGTTGCCCGTGGGCGTGGCATCGGCCAGCACCTGTATGAAATGCTCGACGCCCATCCAGATGAACTCGCCGCCCTCACTTGCCCACTGTCGCGTGAGTTGGCGCAAATCGTCCGCACCTTGCGCCGTGACGATGTGGACGCCGCTCCAGTCCAGCGTCCAGGGGCGCGGTAGCTGCAAGGCCTCTGCTCGAAGTTGGGATACGGCGTCGTGGTCGATCACTCCCGGGGCAAGCCAGCCCGCCATGGAGGTGTCTGGTGCGGTAACCATGCCCAAGACATCTGAACCAGCAAGGCTGTTTTGCGCTGCTGTAGGCGCTGTCTCGGCAATGGTCGATGGGCCGTCGGCAGGCGCCGCATGCAGCGCATGGAAAGCCGCGACTTTTTCGGGCAGCGAGAACCACTGCGGCGCTGAAACGCCAAAATGCTGGGCGTATGCCAGCGCCAAGTGGTCGAATTTTTGAGGCAGGTCCAGCGCCCGATAGAGGTCCAGCAAGACGAGCCAGCTTTCGCTTTGTTCGTGACGTGCGCCGCCAGGCGTGATCAGGTTTTGCAGACAGCGCTCGCACTGGTCGAAATCGGCGTTGGCGAAAGCGATCACGGCTTCGTCCAACTCAGGATCGTGTACCAATTCAACCGCCTGTGGGAACGCGCTGCTCCATTGGGTGGGCTCGGCCTCGGGCATCCACGGCAGAGATGCGCGGGCAGCGTCGAGCACAGCTTGCGAGATTTGCGGCGGCGGATCGTTATCGACGAAAGGCAATGTGGCGGGCGCAGTCAGTGCGCTAGGCGCCGTGCTTTGTGCGTCTTGCCCAAGCGAGCCGCCCAAGCCTGAGCCCGCCGTGGCCATGCGCGGCGGCGCGCCCACCATTTGCTGCTCGATCTCGTCGATCTTGGCTTTGACTGCAATGTCGGATCGGGTGCCGTTTTGAGGGCGCGAGTCGGAGTCCAGATTGGACGACCCACCCAGCGCCATGGCGTTGTCGGGGCTGAGGCCTTCGCGCCGGATCTTGCGCAGCATGTCGAGTTCGCGCTTGCGCACGAAATCGTTGCGGCGCTTGCGCTCGATCATGGCCTTGATTTCGCTTTTGGCGTAGTCGCTTTCGCCCGCGTCGGCTGAAGGGGCGTCCAGTTCGGTCCAGTCTGTGGTCGGGTTGGCGACAAAGCGCACAACCTTACGCAGGAAGTTGCCGGAGTCTTTGCTCATGGATGCTGAGCACGAAAGCGGGGTGTCAAAGTGGCGCCGTCCTAATCGAAATCAATCGCCAAACATTTTTTGCTTGAGCTCGCGACGCTGTTGCGCTTCGAGTGACAAGGTGGCCGTGGGGCGCGCCAGCAGGCGGCCCAAGCCAATCGGCTCGCCCGTTTCGTCGCAGAAACCATACTCGCCAGAGTCGATGCGCACCAGCGACTGCGAAATCTTCTTCAGCAGCTTGCGCTCACGGTCGCGGGTGCGCAACTCCAGAGCGTGCTCTTCTTCGATGGTGGCACGGTCTGCGGGGTCAGGAACGATGGAGGTGTCCTCGCGCAGGTGCTCCGTGGTTTCACCTGCGTTGGAGAGCAGGTCGTCCTTTTGGGCTTCCAGGCAAGCGCGGAAGAAGTCCAACTGCTTGTCAGACATGTACTCCGACTCCGGCATCGCCAGCAGTTCGGCCTCGGTCAGTTCACGGCCGGACTTGGTTTTCCAGGCGTTGGCGAGTTTGGTGTCAACCTTGGTGGCAGGGGTGGGCATTTTGTCTGGGGTACTGATTTTGGGCGCAGGGCGCCCAGGGGCCAAAGGTTTGGCGGGTGCGGATGCCTCAGCTTTCGCGACAGGCGCAACTTCTGGGGCTGTGTTTTTCACGGACTTTTTGGCCGGTGCCTTGTCAACCGTTGTGCTGGCTTTTTTGCTGGCCACCTTTGACGTGGCGGCGCTGTCTTTCACAGTTTTGGCCGATGAAGAAGCAGTCGATTTCGTCATTGAATCTTCCTTCCCGAACGCATGATCTACAGACAAAGTCTGTTTGGGCAACGCATGGCTTGGTACTGCTCCATCGACCCGCTGTCAGCTTGTCTGGTCCGTTGTCAACGATCCAGGGGCCACCGGTGCAGCGCGCGGATTGTAGCGATGCTGCGTGTGTGAGTTCATCAGACTATCCCTCGGTGCGCGATGCCCATTCAGCCCAGGCACTGGTCCAGGCCTGCTTTGAACAGCTCTTGCGGCAAGTCGATGCCGATGAACACCATTTTGCTGAGCTTGGGCTCGCCGGACGCCCATTTCGGGCCCACATCGCTGCCCATCAGTTGGTGCACGCCCTGGAAAACCACCTTTTTGTCCATGCCCGTGACGTACAGCACGCCTTTGTAGCGCAGCATGCGGGGGCCATAGATTTGCACCATCGAGCCCAGAAAGTCTTCCAGCTTGGTGGGGTTGAAGGGCTTGCTGGACTTGTACACGAAGGACTTCACGTCGTCGTCGTGCGCATGGTGGTGCGGGTGGTCGCAATGCTCGCCATGCTCGTGGTCGTGATCATGGTGGTGCGCGTGGCCATGCCCGTGTCCACCTTCTTTGAGGAAGTCGGGGTCGATGTCAAGCTTGGCGTTGAGGTTAAAGCCCTTGAGGTCCAGCACGTCAACCAGGGGCACTTCGCCGAAATGCACGCGGCGCTGAACGGCGCGCGGGTTCATGTGCTTGATGCGGTGGCTCAGGTCGTCGGCCTCGGCTTGGGTGACCAGGTCCGTCTTGCTCATGAAGATCTGGTCGGCAAAGCCCACTTGGCGACGCGCTTCTTGGCGGTCGTTGAGTTGTTG
>JAVLFO010000503.1:0-11211 GCA_046052805.1 Aquabacterium sp.
GTATAAGAGACAGGCTGATCTCTTCGGCAAAAGCACGGGCATCCGAGGTGATGGCGCCGCGTCCGCAGCCAATGGCCCAAGCCAGCGCACCGCTGGTGCCGCGCATTTGGCCCAGCAGGCTCAGCTTGCGCGACTCGCGGTAGGGCAAGACCATGACGTGGTGGCGCTGGATGAGCGCCGGGATGTCGCGCTCGTCGATGTCGAGCTCCCAATCGACCTGGTGGCTCAAGCCCAAGGCCTGCGCGCGCTGACGCAGACCGTCGAGGTAGCTGCCGCCCGCGCCAAAGGCGATGTCGGGCGCGGTGCCACCGGCGATGGTCAAACGCGCGTTGGCGGCCAGCTCGGGTTGGTGCTTGCGCAAACGGCCCAAGGCGTCGATGAGGTCTTCGATCCCCTTGCCGCTGTAGATGAAGCCAAAGTACAGCAAGCGCACAGGCGACAAGTCAGGCAAGGGCACAGGCGGCACCGGCAGCGTGCCATGCGGGATCACACGGACCTTGGACGCCGGCACCTTCATGCGCTTGACCAGGCGCTGCGCACCCGTTTGCGTGAGCGCGACCAAGCCATCGAGGCGGCGCGCCAAACGGCGCTCGGCCCACAAGGTGTGCGGGTCGCACAGCACCGCAGCGACTTTGCTGACCAAGGCGGGCACCAGCGATGAGGCGTCCATGGCCCGCCACAACGCGCTGACCGGACGCCACACCAGGCGCTCAGGGTCATGCACGGTGGCCGACAAGGCCGGGTGCTGCGGCATCTCGGCCAAGGCCGAGAGCACAAAGAACTCGCTGTGACGCCCGCCACCGAGTTCGGCATGCACCACGTCGACCTTGGACCAGTCGCGCTCGGCCACCCAACGCCGCGCGGCGTCGAGCGACAAGATCGGGCGCTGACCCAGCATGGGTGTGAGCACGTCCACACCGGCGGCATTGACACCACGGCGCCAGTGCGCCGCGTAATCGGCGATGCCCGTCTGCTCAGGTGGCAGGGGCGACAAAAGGGCCAGTCTCAAAAGGGTCTCCTCAACGCTGGAAGAAACGCAGCACGCGCGGCGGCACCTCAAAACGACGGCGGTTGAGGATCACGCCATCGACCTTGCGAAACGCGGTGCGCAACACGCCCAAAGCGTTGTCGACCACAGGGACCACGCTGGCGCGGGCCTCGACCACCAACACGATCAAATCGGCCCGGGCCAAGCGCAAGAAGGCCTCACGGTTGCTGAGCAGGTTCGACGCCTCCAACAACACCACCTCACCGGGTTGCGCTGGGCCCGACTCTGGGTTGACGCGCACCTTCAGGCCCTGAGCCTGCAGGAGCATGGTCAAGCGCTGCGCGATGAACGACACGCCCTCGCCGGCACGCGATGAGGTCAAGCCCAACGTCAAGCCGTACTTCACCACACGGGCCATCGGCAAAGTGCCATAGATGCGGTGCAGGCTGGCGTGGAAATCGTTGTCTTCACCACTGACCGAGATGTCTTTGAGCGTGCTCCACAGCGGCACGCCAAAGCGCGACTCCATGCGCGCGCCATCGTGAATGCGCTGGTCCATGACCGCACTGAGGTAGACCACCACCAGGCCCACCACGGCACCCGCCGGCAGCGCCAGCATCAGCAGCAACAGGCTTTTGGGGCCTGTGCGTGCGGGGTTCAGCGTGGCGGCCTCAATGACCGCGATGTTGTTGATGCGGTTGTCGTCCAGCGCCTGGTCGATGCGGGCCTTCTCCAGGCTGTCGAGGTAGAGCAAGCGGCTTTTCTCAGCCACTTGCAGACCTTGCTCCAGACGGGCCAGCTCGGGCTCGTGGGCCAGCACCTGGCGGCGCGCTTCGGTGAGCTGCTCGCGCTCGCGCTCGAAGGTGGCCATCATGGACTTGAGCTCGCTCAGGCGGACCGACTTTTCAAGCTGGTTGCGGGCCAGCAAGGTGCCCAACTCGTTGGGGGTGCGCTTCTCGGCGCGCTGCGTGTTGCGGTCTTCGGCCTTGAGCTGCCCCTCCACATTGGCGATGCTCTCGTTGATCGACAACACCGTGGGCGAGGTTTCTTTGTAGGTGCGCAAAGCATCGGTGCGCTGGCGCTTGAGCTCAGCCAACTGGGCGCTCAGGGCGATCCAGTTGGGCGCCAGGCCCACTTCACGCTCAGACACCACCTCGCGCGCCAAGGTCTTGGCCTTGCCCTCGGCAAAGGCGGCGCCTTGCTCGATGGCGGTGCGCTCGGCCAAGGCCTCGGCGTGGCGATCGCGCAGCTCGTTCAGACGCTTGGTCAGGGCGGTCAGGCGCTCATCGGCACTGACGCCGTTGATTTGCTCCAGACGGGTGCGCAGTTGGCCCTTCATCGACTCGATCTGCTGGTCCGCGTCGCGCACCTTGCCGTCGTAGAAAGCCACCAGGCTCTTGCGGCCCAACACGGTGGTGCGCTCGTCGGTGTAGACGCGCACCCAGGTCTGCATGATGCGCTGCGCGACCACGGGGTCGTCCCACTCAAAGACCAGCTCCATGACGTTCGAGCCCGGGCCGTGCGTGACCTTGAATTTGTCGGCGAACTTGTCGGCCAGGCGCTCTTCGGGGCTTTGCACTTCGCTGAGGCCCGCCATCACGGTCAAACTGCGAAAGCCATCGAGCACGGCCGTGCTGGCTTGCTTGAGGGCTCCTTTGATGCGCTGCTTCCAGGTCAAAGGCACTTGTGCCTGGCGATTGAGCTCGTCGATGTACAAGCGCGCCACCTGCAGCAACACCGGGCGCCCCGTCAGCATCTTCTCGTCGTCGACGATGGGATCGCGTTGGGCCGAATACGCCATGTAGGTCTGGCGGTCACCCGAATCGAGCGGCACCGTCAGGTTCTCGCGCCCGGGCTTGATCAGCAAGCGCGCCTCTGAGGCGTACTTGGCCGGCATCAAAAAGGCGCCCGCCACGATCAGCCCCACCATCACCCAAAAGGCGATGAAGAAGGGACGACGGAAGATGTAGAAGAGGCGGACGAGGTCGCGGAAAGAGCGGATGTCGATCATGTTGTGTGCTGATTGCCTGTCACTTCACCCGGGTCTCACCCCAGCTGTAGCCCACGCCCACCGAGCGCGAGAAGGGCAGCAACTGGTTGATGTAGACGTCGACACCATCACCCGCATTGCCTGCGGCCGACTTGGGCACGAAAAGGATGTCGCCACGCTGGAAAGCCACTGTCGTGGCGCCACCGGGCACTTGCTCCAGCAGCTTGCTGAGGTCGACAAAATAGAGCTGGTAGCGCTGAGCCTCGTCCAGGCGCAGCAAAGCGATGTGGGTGGGGTCGGCCGCCGGCAGCATGCCGCCCACGGCGAACAGGCCTTGCTCGAGCGTGGCCACGGCGCTCATGTCGATGGCACCGGGCGCGCGCACCGCACCGCCAATGACGACCTTGCTGCTGGGTGAGGTGGCGATGTTGACCGTCACGCCTGGCTGGCGGTAGTGAGGTTCGAGCTTGACCTTGATGTCGGCGGCCAGCTCATCGGGCGTCTTGCCGGCGGCCTCGATGCGGCCCGCAAAACGGTATGAAAAGCTGCCATCGGGTCGCACCGTGTAGAGCTGGGTCTGGCTGTCTTCCACCAGGTTGCGCAGGTCCAAGGACGCGTCTTGCGCGTCGCGCACGATGCGCAGGGTGTCGCCCGGATGGATGCGTGTGGGCTGCTTGGCCATGCGCGCGATGTCCTCGCCCGACAGGTAACGCACCTCACCGGAAGGCTTGAGGTTGCCCATCGGGGTGCAGGCAGCAGCCAGCAAGGACAGCAAAACGACAAAGAGCTTCATGGCGGGAAAGGGCAAAAGCCTGCAAGAGACGACATGGCGAAGTGGTCATGATACGAGGCGCCGGCGCGCCAGCGGCAGCCACCAGCGTCAGATCGACACATCGGGCTGCTTGCTGCGGGGCGGCTCGTCGACAAACTGCTTGCGCCAACGCTGGTAAGCCACATTCATGCCCGACCGGTGCGGACGGCGCACCCAAGGCACACCGAATTTGGCGAAAAACCGCACCATGCTGCGCAGATGGGTCTTGCCCGAGGTCGACCAGATGCCGGCCTGGCTGTGACGCTGGTGCTCGTGCACCAATTCGACGTCTGGCACGGCCATGACCTGCCACCCTTTGACCCACATGCGGGCGCACAGATCGACCTCTTCGAAGTACAAAAAGTAGCCCTCGTCCATGCGACCCACATGCTCAAAAGCGGCCCGCCGGAGCACAAAGCCCGTGCCCATGACCCAATCGGCCTCAAAGGGCTCGCCGCGCCAATGGCGCTTGAGCAGGTGCGAGTTGACGAGCCGGCGCATGGGCGCCAGCTTGCCCAGCGATGTGCGCCGGGCCAGGATGTCGATGAGCGAGTAAAAGCGCCGCGCCGAATACTGCAAGCTGCCATCGGTGTTGATCAGCTTGAGGCCCGCGATGCCCAAGCGCTCCTGCGTGGCGAACAGCTGCTGGATGACCTCGATGCGATTGGTCAAAAAGTAGGTGTCGGGGTTGAGCACCAACACCAAATCGGTGCTCAGCGCGGCCACGCCCAGGTTGACGCCGGCCCCAAACCCCCCGTTGTGCTTGGACAGCACGGTGCGCACGCCCTCGGGCAAGGCGTCGCGCAAGCGCTCACCGGAGCCATCGGGCGAATCGTTGTCCACGACCACGATGTCCTGCGCCTGCGTGATGCGGTGCGCCAGCAAGGACGCGACGCACTGCATCGTCAAATCGAAGGTGCGGTAGTTGACGATCACAACGCCCATCGAAAGCGGAATGTCTGTCGATGCTTGTGACACAGGGATCGTCATGTGTTTGGGTGTGTTTGCCAGCGGTGGAATGGATACGATCCAAAACGGCAGATGGATGCAACCCGGGCGTCTCATTTTGCGCACAGACCGCCCATCCTCACCCCCCTCGGATGGATGTGCCTGGTCGCCAATGCGTGAAAATATCCCCACAACCGAACGATCAACGGGGAACAACATGCGTCATGTTTCGATGGCTGCCAGGATGGGCTGCGCCTTGCTTTGCGTGGCGGGGGCTTCGGCCTGCGCCGACACCGTCCAAACGCTGCGCCCCTTCGTGGGCATAGGCTACAGCAGCGGGGGAGACACCATCTTGCCGGTCACGGTCACGGTGAAAAACGCATCGAGTACCAAGTACCACGAAGACATCAGCGCGGGTGCTGGCGCCGAAGCACGCGCCGGGTTGGCGTTTCGGCCGCAAGGCTCGGCCTTTTCGGTGCGTGGCAGCGTGGGGGTGCACAACGACCAGTCCAACGGCATTGACAACGACCAAGCGTTTTTCCGCCGCTACCCGATCGAGGTACAGGCCGTTTGGCATCCGGGTGAGCGCTGGAGCATGGGTTTGGGCGCACGCAAGGCCACACGCGCAGTGTTCGGCCTGAACAACGCGACCATCGTCTCAGGCAGCACGACCTACACAAACGTGACCGTTCGCGAAAAATTCAGCTCATCGGTTGGCTTGGTGATGGAGGGCGAATGGGCCGCGACGCCCTCGTGGGGCTTGAGCCTGCGCTATGTGCGAGAGCGCTTCAAAACCCAAGATGCCAATCCGCAAACCGTCAACGGCGACCACCTGGGCCTGGCCACACAGTTCTATTTCAACTGAGCCCGCACAAGTTGACGCCTTCGCGCCCCCGAGCTCCTGGCAAGGGGCGTGGCGGGGCGCCCAGCCGCTGAGGCGCGCGCATTAGAATGGGTCTTCCCGCGTTCCAAATGAGTGCCCGAGAGCGGGGTCAAAGGCCATATGACGATCAACGAGCTCAACGCCCATCTGCGCGCGAAACTCAAAGCCCTGCACCCACGCATCATCGACGAGTTTCCCGTAGAAGCCTATCTCAGGGCTGTCTCAAAATACCCAGCGGTGGCGGCATATAACCATGTATCACCCGAGATACACGAATTAGAGCGGACGCTGAAAGAGCGCATCGGGGTTTCCGGTGCCGCGCTTTATTTTCAGTTGGTTCTGTGTGAATTGATTCAGAAAAACGCCCCTCTCATGGCAGGAGGCGCACTGCCTGAATCGATCAAATCACGTTTTTTGGTCAACGTCGACCGAATCACCTCGGACATCGAAAAAGAAACTCATCCGGCCGATTTTTATCGCCACGATGAAGATAAGTTTTTGAAAGACGTCGGTGTTGCCGCCCTGCGCGTGCTGCCCGCAGGTGCGCAGAAAATCAACCCGAGTCGGCTGCCCCTGCGCATTGTCAAGGGCATCGATCAACTCAAATTGGGTGCCTTCGTGGCTTTGCACTTGGGCAAACAAGGCCCCATTTTTGACATGCACACCGACGCGCACGACCCGGATCTGCTGGCTGCGTTTTCAGAAAAAGGCTGGCGCGATTTCTACAAAACTGTGGCGCAGGTTTTGGAACAAACCCCTCAGGTGATTGGCCTGTTTGGCATCGGCTGGTTTTTTGACCCTGCTGTGACCGAGGTGAGTCCACGCCTTGCGTATTTGCGAGACATCGCTCTGGAAAGCGGCGCGCGCTGCTTCTGTGTGGGGCCAACCGAGGGTGCGCGTGAAAGCGCCCTGGCCACGTCCGCCACCCGAAGGAAACTACACGACGAAGGCAAGTACGTGCCGCAGGACCACCTTGTGGTGTGGAGCCGGAAGTCGCTGATCGCATGGTCGAAGCGCGCTGCATGAATCGCAAGGCGCACCATGTCAGCCATTGAAAAAATCAAGCAATTGGTCACGGTGTCGCTGACCTGGCGCGCTCAAGCGCGTGAACGCGCACGCTTGCGCCAGGGCAAGACCGTGCACGTGCTGTTTTGCATGTGCGACCACTACGAGCCCGGCACAGGCAAAGTCAGCGACGCTGAAGGTGACCAGCGGGTCGATGATCTCTTGAGCATCTACCCGGAGATCGCCGACCGCCACCACGACAGCTCGGGCAAAAAGCCGACCCGCACCTGGTTTTACCCTCCGCATTACCACCGCCAGGGCTGGCTGAAAAAACTGGTGTCGCTGTGCGAGCGTGGTTATGGTGAGGTTGAATTGCACTTGCACCATGGCAAGGATTGCTCGGACACCTCGGCCCATCTGCGCGAAACCATCCAGCGCTGCCTTGACGAATATGCCCGCTTTGGCATTTTTGGCCGCGTCAAAGACCGCATTGCCTATGGTTTCATCCATGGCGACTGGGCGCTGGACAATTCGCGTAACGGGACTTTTTGCGGCGTGAACGACGAGATATCGATCCTCGTGGAAACCGGGTGCTATGCGGACTTCACCTTCCCGGCGCCCAACATGGCCAACCCGCGCATCATGAACTCGATCTACTACGCCACCGATGACCCGGCGCGGCCCAAGTCGCACGATCACGGTCGCCTGGTCAAGGCCAACACGGGCACAAAGGGTTTCGACAGCCCTGATTTGCTGATGGTGCAAGGCCCGCTCCACCCCATTCGCAAAAATGGCACGTGGCGCAGCCTGCGGATTTTGGGTGACTCTTTGGACGACGCGCAACAGGCCTCGGCGCGGCGCACCGCCAAATGGCTTGCCTCGGGCATCTCGGTGCAAGGCAAAGAGAACTGGGTCATCGTCAAAACCCACACACACGGCGCATCTGACGCGGCCACCGTGCTGGGGCCCAACTTGGACGAGATGTTCAGCCACCTCGAGCAGCAGTTTCGAGACCGCGCCGGGTATGCGCTGCACTACGTGACGGCGCGCGAGCTCTACAACATCATCCGGGCCGCAGAGTGCGGTGAGCCCTCGGACAACCCGGACCTGTACCGCGACTACATCGTGAGCGCCCCACGCTACGACGCCTCACCGGACATCCTGGGCGCATCGCCCACCCTGGCAGGCAACGTCGCCAAAACCTACGCGGGTTGAGGCGCGAGCGACTCAGTACAGCGACCAATCCAGCGCCAGCCCCTGCGCTTGGCAAAAGGCGGCAGCCTGACCAAAATGCCCACAGCCCACGAAGGGCGTCGGCCCTCGGCTGGCCGACAAGGGCGATGGGTGGTTGCTTTGCAGCACCAGGTGCGGCATCCAGCCTGAGTGCGCCCGGCGAGCAGCGGCCTGTGTGATCAGCTCGGCTTTGCGCTGGGCATGGGCGCCCCACAGCATGAAGACCTTGGGAGACGCGTCGGACGCGACCGCCGCCACCAAGGCGTCGGTCAAACGCTCCCAGCCCCACTTGGCGTGGCTGCCGGCTTGGGCATCGGCCACGCTCAAGCTGGTGTTGAGCAACAGCACGCCCTGCTGGGCCCAAGCCATGAGGCTGCCGTGGTCAGGCAAGGCCAAGCCCAGGTCGCGCTGCAGCTCTTTGCGGATGTTGCGCAGGCTGGGCGGAATGGCCACGCCGGGCCGCACCGAAAAAGCCAGGCCATGGGCTTGGCCGGGGCCGTGGTAGGGGTCTTGGCCCAGGATCACCACCTTCACGCTGGCACGCGGCGTCAGGCGCAAGGCGGCAAACACGTCGTCAGGGTAAATGACATCGCCAGCGGCTCGGGCCGCGTCCACGCGCTGGATCAGGTCTTGGCCTGTGTCGGTGTGGCGAAAGGCGTCGGTGAGGTCGCGCCAGTCGGGCGGCACGGCATCGAACACGTCCGACAAAGGCGTGGACAGGGCCGGTGCCCGCGCGTCGGCCGAGGCGTCAAACAGGCTGCCGGTCGGCATCAAGCAAACAGGGTCGACAAGGCCAGGCCGGGGTCGCTCTGGCGCATGAAGGCCTCACCCACCAAGAAGGCGTTGACCTGGGCTTGGCGCATGCGCTGCACGTCGGCCGCCACCAGGATGCCGGACTCGCACACCAACAGGCGGTCGGCAGGCACCTGGGGCAGCAGGCCCAAGGTGGTATCAAGCGTGACCTCGAAGGTGCGCAGGTTGCGGTTGTTGATGCCCACCAGCTGGGTGTCGAGTTCGAGCGCGCGTTCGAGCTCTTCGCCGTCGTGCACCTCGACCAGCACGGCCAGACCCAGGCCATGGGCCACGGCTTCGAGGTCGCGCATTTGCATGTCGGACAGGCTGGCGGCGATCAGCAAGATGGCGTCGGCGCCCCACGCGGCGGCTTCGAAGACTTGGTACTCGTCGACCATGAAGTCTTTGCGCAGCACGGGCAGGCTGCAGGCGGCGCGGGCTTGCTTGAGGTAGTCGGCATGGCCCTGAAAGAAGGGCTCGTCGGTCAGCACGCTCAAGCAAGCGGCACCGTGCTGGGCGTAGCTGGCGGCGATCTCAGCGGGCACAAAGTGTTCGCGCAACACGCCCTTGCTGGGGCTGGCTTTTTTGATCTCGGCGATCACGCCCGATTGGCCGGCGTCGAGCTTGGCGCGCAAGGCACCGCCGAAATCACGCAGGTCAGTGGCTTCGCGCAGGCGATGCTCGGCCAACTCGCGCAGGGCGGTTTTGGAGATGCGCTGGCGGGCCGCTGCGACCTCTTCGTGCTTGACGGCGTTGATCTTGTTGAGGATGTCGGACATGGCGGGGCGAAGTAGATGGGGTCAAGCCGAAGCCGCGCTGGCCAGGCCTTGGGTGGTCTGCGTGAAGTTGAACAGCGCCTCGGCGGCACGGCCACTGGCCAGTGCATCGCGGGCACGCTCGACGCCGTTGGCCAGCGAGTCAGCCACGTCTGCGGCATACAGCGCCGCACCGGCGTTGAGCAAGACGATGTCGCGCGCCGGGCCGGGCTCGTTGTCGAGCACCCGGCGCACGATGGCCACCGAGGCCTCGCGGTTGGCGGCCTTCAGCGCGGAGCCATCGTGTTCGCCCAAGCCAAACTGAGCAGGGTTGATGGTGTACTCGCGCACCTCACCGTCTTTGAGCTCGGCCACCAGGGTCTCGCCATTGAGGGTGATTTCGTCCAGGCCATCGCGGCCATGCACCACCAGCACGTGCTGCGAGCCCAGGCGCTGCAACACGCGGGCCATGATGCCGACCAGGTCGGGGTGGAACACGCCCATGAGCTGGTTGGGCGCGCCGGCTGGGTTGGTCAAAGGCCCCAGGATGTTGAACAGGGTGCGGATGCCGAGTTCTTTGCGAACCGGCGCGGCGTGCTTCATGGCGCCGTGGTGGTTGGGCGCGAACATGAAGCCAATGCCCGTGTCTTGCAGGCTTTGCGCCACCTGCGTGGGCTGCAGGTTGATGGCCGCGCCCAAGGCTTCGAGCACGTCGGCACTGCCCGTGCTGGACGACACGCTGCGCCCGCCGTGCTTGGCCACGCGCGCCCCGGCCGCAGCGGCCACGAACATGGCGGTGGTCGAGATGTTGAAGGTGTGCTGGCCGTCGCCACCGGTGCCACACAGGTCCACCAAGTGGGCTTTGTCGGGCACAGACACGGGCGTGGCGAACTCGCGCATGACCTGCGCGGCCGCCGTGACCTCGCCCACGGTTTCTTTCTTGACGCGCAAGCCGGTGAAGAGGGCGGCCATGACCACCGGCGACATCTCGCCGGTCATGACGCGGCGCATCAGGCCCAGCATCTCGTCATGGAAGATTTCGCGGTGCTCGATGACGCGTTGCAAGGCCTGTTGGTCGGTCAGCTGGCTCATGGCAATGCCCCGCTCACATCTTCAAGAAGTTGGCCAGCATGGCGTGGCCGTGCTCGCTCAGGATGGACTCGGGGTGGAACTGCACGCCTTCCAGCGGCGCAAAGCCCGCGTCCGATTGCGGGCCCTTGTGGCGCACGCCCATGATCTCGCCGTCTTCGGTCCAAGACGTCACCTCAAGGCAATCGGGCAGAGACGCGCGCTCGATGGCCAGCGAGTGGTAGCGGATCACGGTGAAGTGCTCGGGCAGGCCGGCGTAGACGCCCTTTTGGTCGGTGGTGATCACGCTGGTCTTGCCATGCATTTGCTGCTGCGCGCGGATGACCTTGCCGCCCAGGGCCGCGCCGATGCTTTGGTGGCCCAGGCACACACCCAAGATGGGCAGCTGCCCGGTGAAGCGTTGTAGCAAGGGCACGCACACACCGGCTTCAGCCGGTGAGCACGGGCCGGGCGACAGCACGATTCGGTCGGCCTTGAAGGCGGCGACCTCGTCGAGCGTGACTTCGTCGTTGCGCACGACCTTGACCTCTTCACCCAGCTCGCAGAAGTACTGCACCAGGTTGAAGGTGAAACTGTCGTAGTTGTCGATCATCAGCAGCATATGCGCTCTATCCTATTGATTTCATGAGGGATTTCTTGGCAGCCCTCGTTTTGATACCCGCTTTGATACCCGCTTTTTTGCTCACTGGGACCTGTCTCTTATACACATCTGACGCT
>JAVLFO010000504.1:0-5368 GCA_046052805.1 Aquabacterium sp.
CGTGGTGTTGCAAGGCTTGGCCTGCCTCGAAGCTGCTCAGGCCTTGGGCGCCTTGTTGGCGCGCGCTTTGGCTCAGGGTCTCGCCCAGCTGGCGTGCGGCTTTGAGCTGCGCAACGGCCTCGCTGGCGTCCATCTGGGTGCTGTGGACGCTGCTGCCTTGGGCATCACGTGCGCTGGTGCTGAGCAAGAGGCCTTGGCCGGCACGCGCCACGGCCCAGCCGTCGGTGTGGCCGTAAAAGCCTTCGCCCAACCATTGGCCGCGTTGGGCGTGGCCTGCGCCGCCCTGCCCGCTTTGCTGGACGATGCGCCCCAGCGTCAGCTCGCTCCAGCCCGTGTGGGCGCTGTGGCTGGCCAGGCGCATGCGCAACTGCCCGGTCGCGTCGTCGAGCAACCACTGGTTGGCGCCTTGGCCGTCTAGGTGGGGGCTGTGCCAGCCCGACAGGGTGCCGGGGTGGTTGGCGCCAGCGTCAACGCCGGCTGGCCAAGGCAGATCGTGCTGGCCGTTGTGCAGCTGACCGATCACCAAGGGACGGTCGATGTCGCCATCCACAAAATCAACCAGCACCTCGGTGCCTGCCCGGGGCGTGAACACGGCACCCCAGTTGGGGCCCGCCACGCCTTGGGCCACGCGCACCCACGTGCCCGATGTGGCATCGCCCGGCGCGTGGCCTGTGTCTGACCCAGCCAAGGTTTGGGGTGCGCTCAAGGCGCCAGGCAAAGGCGCAGCGCCGCGCTGCCACGCGAACTGGATGCGGATGCGCCCGTCGCGGTCGGTGCTCAGGGGCTCGCCGGGGGCGGCCACGACGGTGGCGGTTTGCAGGCCGGGCGCGGTGGCGGCAGCCGGTGGCGCAGGGACGATGCGCGCGCTGGCCGGCGCTGCGGTGAAGTGGTTGCGGTAGCCGCCCTCGTCCAGGCCGGGCGCTTGCAAAATCTGCGCGGCCTCTGAGCCCAGGTTGTTGGCGGCCTCGTGGACCACGCTGAGCACAGTGAAGGCGTTGCTGCCATCGGCCAGGGCTTGTACGCCGTAGAGGCTGTGTTCGGTCAAGGCAAAGCGGGCCGCTTCACGCAGGGTGCGCACGGCGCTGTCCCCCTGGGCATCGCGGCTGGCCAGCTCGTGAGACGCCATCAGTGCCTGTGCGCGGGCTTCGGCCACTGAAGTGCTGCCCGGCTGTGCGGTGCTCACGCGGGCATCGGCATGGCGGCGCTCGCCATGGCCGCGGTAGTCCTCTAAGGCGGGGACCTTGCCTCGGCCCTCGGGGGCCACGGCCTGTGCACTGACGCCGCTCAGCTGGCGCTCGTCCCATGCCGCCAGGGTGACGGCATTGGGTGCAACGCGCTGGCCCACGCGCCAGGCGGTGACGGTGTCTTGCGCCCAACCCAAGTCGAACAAACCACTGCCCCACAAGCCCGCGCCGCGCATGTCGGGGCGGCTGTAGCGCAGAGGGCCCAAGTCGATGCGCTCGGCCTGCTCGTCAAACACCACCAGGGTGTGCTTGGCCGCACGGGCGCCAGCCTGTGTGCCTTTTTTGCCGCCTTTTACATTGCCGTGCTCATCACCTTGAGCATCGCCCTTTGGGTCGTCTTCAGGGCCATCGTGGTTCAGGCGCCAGCTCCAGCCCTCTTGGGCCATCAGGCGCTGCACAAAGGCCCAATCGCTTTCTCGGTACTGGGTGGTGATGGCGCGCAAGGGGCCAGGCTGGGCCACGTCAAACTGAAAGTGCGCTTGTGGGTAGGCCGACATGACGGCGCTGACGATGTCTTGCGCGGTTTGGTCTTGGAAGATGCGGGTGTCGCGCCGCAAGGTGAGCCAGTGCGTCCAGGCCGCCAGGCTCAATCGGTAGCGTGCCAAGCCGCCATCGGCGCCCAACTGGGCGGCACGCACCACGTAGCCGTGCCAGTGGCGCCAAGTGCCATCGGCCAGCTTGAGGCGCAGCGTGGCTTGCTCGCCGCTCAAGGCCTTGAGCTCCAGCAAGGCCGAGGTGCTCAGGCAATCGACCTCGGCCCACAAGGGCTCGGCCGCATGAACGGCTTCTTGAAGGCGCATGCGTTCGACCACCAAGGTGCCGCTGGCCAACGGGGTTTCGAGTTGCAGCAAGCGGGTGTGCTGGCCCAGCCCCAAGGCGGCACTCAGGCGCGAAAGGGCCTCACTGTCGAGGTCGGTCATCGCCGATGAAAGCCCCGACAGGGTCGAGCCCAAGCCCAACGCCATGCCGCCAACGGACGGAACGTTCATGAAAAGCTCACCTGATTTTTTGGATGTAGCTTTCCATTTTCAGGCACTCGGGGCTGCGCGCCTCACCCCCGCATGGGGCGGGGTTGCAAGCAGTTGTAGCGTGTCAGCGCTTGGCAGTCAGCGCCAGCAAACCTTGGTAGGGCAGCAAGTTGGTGCGCACGACTTTGTCGAGTGGCTCGGCAAAACCGTCTTGCATCCAGCGGGCGGCCAGCAAAACGTTCAGGCCAATCATGCCGTCGGCCAGCAGATCGAGACTGACATCGGGCGCAGCCTCGCTGCGCACCAGCAAACCCAGATGCTGCTTGAGCAGCGTCGAGTAATCGCGCGCGGTGGCCCCACTGAGCGCGGCCACCTGGTTGTCCACCCCCAAGGAGTCGACCAACATGATGCGGCCCCGGCGAGGGTCGTCACGGATGAACACCAGGAACACCCGGATCGCCGGCTCCAGCATGCCAAATGGCGTTGGCTCTGATTGCGCCAAGGCTTGCAAGGTCAGCGCCATCAGTTGTTCCCGCAGCTCACCGTAGGTGGCCAGGAACAGCTCAGGCAGGGTCTTGAACGACTCGTAAAAGTAACGCTCCGTGAGGTGCGCAGCCACACACACCTCGCGCACCGTGGCGGCGTGGAAGCCTTTGGTGCCGAACACCTCCAGCGCACCTTCAATGAGCTTGGCTCGCCGAAGGCGCTGGCGCTCCTCAGGGAGCACGCCGCCATAGCGGCGCTTGTTCGGGGGGGCGGTGTCAGAAATGGGTGCGTCCATAGGGATGACTATATTGACATGAACTATTGTCAAAGTTACTCTGACAATGTTTCTTGTCAAAAATCAAGGTCTCTCCGGAAAGCAACGCCATGAAGCCGCACGAATTCAAGCAAGCCGCAGCCTCGGCCACAGGTGCCACGCCAGGGGCTTCACGTCACCGCATCATCGTGGTCGGCACGGGTTTTTCAGGCCTGTGCATGGGCGTGAAGCTGCGCGCCGAAGGTGAAGAGGACTTCGTGCTGCTCGAACGCGCTGGCGATGTGGGCGGCACTTGGCGCGACAACACCTACCCTGGCTGCGCCTGTGACGTGGAATCGCACCTGTATTCGTTCTCGTTTGAGCCCAACCCCAACTGGTCGCGCCTGTACGCACAGCAGCCCGAGATCTTCGCTTACCTCAAGCACGTGGCCCAGAAGTACGACCTGATGCGCCACATCCGCTTCCACGCCAACTTGGTTGGCTCGCGTTACGACGAAGCGCGCAAGCTGTGGGTGGTCACCGCCGAAGACGGCCGCGTGTTCGAGGGCGAGATCCTCGTCTCGGGCATGGGCGGCCTGAGCAACCCGGCCATCCCCACGCTCAAAGGCATCGAGCGCTTTGAAGGCACCACCTTCCACTCGGCCACCTGGGACCACAGCTACGACCTGACCGACAAGCGCGTGGCCGTGATCGGCAGCGGCGCCAGCGCCATCCAGTTCGTGCCGGCCATCGCGCCGAAGGTCGACCACCTGCTGTACTTCCAGCGCACACCGCCCTGGGTCGTGCCCAAGATGGACCGCCCGATCAAGCCCGAAGAAAACGCCGACTTCGCCGCCAACCCTTGGCGCCAGCGCCTGGCCCGCACCAAGCTGTACTGGACATTGGAAGCCCGCTTCCTGGCCTTCAAGTTCAAGCCCGAATGGATGGGGCTGGTGGCCAAGGTCGGCAAGCACAAGATCGCCAAGGCCATCAAAGACCCGGCCCTGCGCGCCAAGCTCACGCCCGACTACACGCCCGGTTGCAAGCGCCTGCTGATCTCGAACGATTACTACCCCGCCCTGGGCCGCACCAACGTGTCGGTCATCACCGACGGCATCCGTGAAGTCACCGCCCGAGGCGTGGTCACGCAAGACGGCACCGAGCACGCGGTCGACGCCATCATCTACGGCACGGGCTTCAAGGTGCAAGACCCGATCCCGCCCAAAACCGTGTACGGCAAGGGTGGCCAAGACCTGGCCGAGGTGTGGAAGCAAGGACCCGAAGCCTACATGGGCATCAATGTGGCGGGCTTCCCCAACTTCTTCATGCTGATGGGCCCCAACACCGGACTGGGTCACAACTCGATGGTGTTCATGATCGAATCGCAAGCACACTACATCGTGCAGGCGCTCAAGACCATGAAAGAGCAAGGCATCAAGGCCATCGACGTCAAGCCCAAGGCCCAGGCCGCCTTCATTGACGATGTGCAATCCGAGCTGAAGAACACCGTCTGGAACTCAGGGTGCAAGAGCTGGTACATCAACGAACAAGGCCGCAACACCACCACGTGGCCCGGCTTCACCTTCGCCTACCGCCTCAAGACCCGCCGCTTCAAACTCAACAAATACACGACCGAGCAAGCATGAGCATCCAAGCCGTCATCACCAACCTCGTGCTGCGTTGGCAGTTCAAGCGCCAAGGGCGTGGTCCATTGAATGTGGACAAGGCCCGTCACACGGTCAACAAAATGGCCAAGCGCTATCCCGCGCCGCCCAAAGACATCACGCACACGCCCGTGGCCGCGCAAACTGCCCAAGGCCTGTGCCCTGCCGAGTGGCTGAGCGTGGCCAACGCGAAGCGCACCGTCGTTTACTTCCACGGCGGCGGCTACTTTTTCTGCGGCCTGGAAACCCACCGCCCCACGGCGGCCTACCTGGCAAAGACCGCGCAAGCGCGCGTCTTGTCGGTCGACTACCGCATGGCGCCTGAAAACGTGTTCCCGGCAGCAGTCGACGATGCCGTGGCCTGGTGGAAGGCCTTGCTGGCCCAAGGCACACGTCCACAAGACGTGGTGTTTTCGGGCGACTCGGCCGGTGGCGGCCTGGCGCTGGCCTGCATGCTGGCCGCACGTGACCAAGGCCTGCCCTTGCCGGCAGGCGCCGTGCTGTTCTCGCCATGGACCGACCTGTCGTGCTCGGGCGAAACCATGAAGACCTTGGCCGACGCAGACGTGATGTTCAACCCCGACTCATTGCCTGAAGCTGCCGCGCTGTACCTGGCCGGCAAACCCAGCAACACGCCGCTGGCCTCGCCCCTGTTTGCTGACCTCAAGGGCTTGCCGCCCATGATGATCCACGCCAGCCAGCATGAGATCTTGTTGGCCGACTCCACCCGCCTGCACGACAAGCTGCAAAAGG
>JAVLFO010000505.1:0-2284 GCA_046052805.1 Aquabacterium sp.
GTCTTACACCGACGACATCGACTCGACCGGCACACTGCTCAAGCACGCCGACCAGGCCTTGTTCCAGGCCAAACAGCAAAACGAAAAGCGCTGGAAGATGTTCGTCGGGATCCGCTGAGCGCGATCAGGCCTTGCGCTTGCCTGCCAGCGTTTGGCGGGTGCGCTCGTTGATCAGGCGCAGCTCGGCCAGCGAGGTGTCGATCTGGGCACGCTTGGCTTCCAGCTCGGCAATGGCCTTGTCGGTTTTTTCGATCACGTAGGTGAGCTGCTGGATGCGGCCCTCACCGTGCTGGCCGTACATGTCGAGGTAATGCTTGATCTCCGACAGCGGCGAGCCCAGCGACTTGGCGCGCAAGATGCGCGTCAACCGGGCCCGGTCCATCTTGTTGTAGACCCGCGTGCCATTGATGCGGCGCGGCGCCAGCAGGCCCTTGGTCTCGTAAAAGCGCAGTGCGCGGGGCGAGACCCCGTACAACTCGCAAACCTCGGCAATGCCCATCAGGGCATCGACCGCGTGCCCATCGTCTTCCTCGCCTTCGAGCGCCCAGGTGGGCGGCACGCCGCCTGCGTCTTCAAAGGCATCGGACACTGGGGATTGGGCTTTGGCATTCACGGGAGGCACCACGACACTCGGTTGACGACAGCTGAGATTATCGCCGAGCCGTCACGCACCGCATAGGTGGTTCACCTAGTCATCACTTGGTTGACGTTAACGTCAAGCAGGGCTACATTGGCGAGGCCTCATCAAGGACTCTGCCTCAAGATGCCCGCCCTGCGCTCCGCCCTGATTCCCCAATCCGCGTCCTTCCAGGCCAACGTGGCCCGCATGGCCGAGCGCCTGGACGAGGTCCGCGCCCTCGAACAAAAGGTGCGCGACGGCTCGTCTGACAAACGCGCCAAGTTCGACCAACGCGGGCAGCTCCTGCCCCGTGAGCGCGTGTCTCGCTTGATTGACCGTGGCACGCCCTTTCTGGAGCTGAGCACCCTGGCTGGCTTGGGCATGCACGACGACGACGGCAAGAAGTCCATCCTCGGCGGCGGCACCATCATTGGCATTGGCACCGTGGCCGGCAAGCGCTGCCTGATCACCGCCAGCGACTCGGCCCTCAAAGGCGGCACGATCTCGCCCATGGGCCTGAAAAAAGGCCTGCGCGCCCAAGACATCGCCCGCGAAAACAAGCTGCCCCTGGTCTGCTTGGTTGAATCCGGCGGCGCCAACCTGATGTACCAGGCCGAGATTTTTGTGGAAGGCGGCAGGAGCTTTGCCAACCAAGCCCGCCTGAGCGCCATGGGCATCCCGCAAATCGCCGTGGTGCATGGCTCGTCCACCGCCGGCGGGGCTTACCTGCCTGGCTTGTCGGACTATGTGATCTTGGTCAAGGGCCGCTCCAGCATCTACCTGGCAGGGCCTCCTTTGGTCAAGGCCGCGATTGGCGAAGACGCGACCGACGAGGACCTGGGCGGCGCCGAGATGCACGCCAGCGTGACCGGCTTGGGCGAGTACCTCACCGACAACGACGCCCACGCCATCGCCATGTGCCGCGAGGTGCTGGACAAGCTGCAGTGGGACACCGTGGCCGCAACAGCACCGAACATCGCCGAGCCGCTGTACCCCGAAGCCGAGCTGCTGGGCTGTGTGCCGGCCGACGACCGCGAGCCCTTCGACACCCGCGAGGTGATCGCCCGCATCGTCGATGGCTCTGACTTCCTCGAATTCAAGGCCAACCACGCGCCCGAGACCCTGTGCGGCCATGCCCGCATCAACGGCCACCTGGTCGGCATCTTGGGCAATAACGGCCCCATCCAACCCCAAGGCTCGACCAAGGCGGCGCAGTTCATCCAGCTGTGCGACCAGTCGGGCACGCCCCTGGTGTTCTTGCAAAACACGACCGGCTACATGGTGGGCTCGGCCGCGGAACATGGCGGCGCCATCAAGCATGGCTCCAAGATGATCCAGGCCGTGGCCAACGCGCGCGTGCCCAAGTTCACCTTCATCCTGGGTGGCTCCTATGGCGCGGGCAATTACGGCATGTGCGGCCGCGCCTTTTCGCCGCGCTTCCTCTTCATGTGGCCCAACGCCAAAATTTCCGTCATGGGCGGCGAGCAGGCGGCCAGCGTGCTCGCCACCATCCAGCGCGACAACCGCGCCGCCGCCGGGCAGGCGTGGTCGGCCGACGAAGAGGCCGCCTTCAAGGCGCCCATCCGCGCGCAGTACGAGGCGCAGGGCCATCCCTACTACGCCAGTGCCTGTCTCTTATACACATCTGACGCTGCCGACGATCGC
>JAVLFO010000506.1:0-1860 GCA_046052805.1 Aquabacterium sp.
GACGCTGGACCACATGAAAGCCGACTACCGCGAAACCTGCCTGACACCGGTGTTTCACATCCCCAAGGCCTTGCGCCTGGGTGGACGCGGCCAAACGACGCTGCCGGTGCTGCAGACGCCCGAAGTGTCGGTACAAGACAGCCCACGCATCATTGACTGGCTGGTGCAGAACCGGGGGCCGCTGGACCTCGTGCCTGCGCTGCACAACACCGAGGTGCGCGCGGTTGAAAAGCGCTTTGATGCCATTGGCAAAGACGTGGCGCGCTTTCTGTATGCCAACAGCTTTGGCGTGTCTGATGAACACATCGTCAAGCTGTGGACCGACCACGCCACGCCCAGCCAGGCGGCCTTCATCCGCATCGCCTACCCCGCGATCCGCTGGGGCTTCAGGCGCAAGCTCAACATCACGGCAGCAGGGGCTGAACGCGCGCACAAGCGCATCGCGGAGGTGATGGCGTGGCTGGAAGCCCAACTTGCCGATGGCCGAAGCTTCTTGGTCGGCGACACCTTCACGGTGGCAGACATCACTGCAGCGTCTTTGCTGGCGCCCATTGCTTGCCCCCGCCAGCATCCGGTGTATGGCGACCCCGCCTATCAGGCGGGCATGGTGGCAGCCACGGCCCCGTTCAACGGAAGGCCTTGCCTGGCCTGGGTGCGCAAGGTGTATGAGACGCAACGCGGCGTGATGCGCGGCGGCGTCTTCCAGTGACTTGGATCACATGCAGCGCTGATGGGTGCTTGCATGTGCCATGGCGATGGGCACAATGAGGTGAATTCCACCTCAGGAGCCCGCGATGAACAGATCCGAACTGGACACCCTGCTGAGCAAGCTCAAGGCCGAACTGGCCAGTGGCCAACCGGTGGATGCGCACCTGCGCCAATCGCTTGAATCACTGGACGAGGACATCCGCAAGGTGCTGATGCAAAGGCCCGACGAGGCTGCTGCCAACGACGGCGATGCGCCCTTGAGCGAGCGCGCCCAAGAGATCGAAGCGCGCTTTGCGATCGAGCACCCCTACCTGGCCAACACCCTGCGCGATGTGATGGACAGTCTGGGCAAGATGGGCATTTGAGGCGTCGGTCGAGGCGCACGCTGCTGGGTCAGCCCCAGGCGCCTTGCGCCACATCGCCACTGGCGGCCGACAGCAACGTGCGCGTGTACGCATGCTGTGGGTTCTGGAGCAGTGACAAGGCGGGGCCGCTTTCAAGCACCTGCCCGCCTTGCATCACGATCACGTCGTGGGCCATCGCGGCCACCACGTCCACATCGTGGGTGATGAGCAAGTAGCTCAAACCGCGGTCGCGCTGCAGCTTTTGCAACAGGCTCAGCACCTGCTTTTGGATGGTGACGTCCAGCGCGCTGGTGGGCTCGTCGAGCACCAGCACTTCAGGGGCAATGATCAGCGCACGGGCCAATGCCAAGCGCTGCCGCTGCCCGCCTGAAAACTCGTGCGGGTAACGCGCCAGCAGATTGGGGAACTGAGCCTCGGTCAAACCGACCTCTTGCAAGACCTGGATGACGGCAGCTTGGCGCTGAGCGGTGCTCAGTTGAGGCTCGTGGATGCGCAGGCCCTCGGCCACCAGTTCTTCCACCGTCATGCGGGGCGACAAGGACGAGAACGGGTCTTGGAAGACCACTTGCACGGTGCGGCGCAAGGGCTTGTCGAGCTCGGCCTTGAAGCGCCAAGGCTGGCCCGTGATGCTCAGGCTGCCTTCAAAAGGCTGCAGGCCCAGCGTGGCCAGGGCCAGCGTGGATTTGCCCGAGCCCGACTCGCCAATCACGGCCAGTGTGCGCCCCTTGGCCAGGTCAAACTGGGCCGACTGCACGGCCACAAAGCGACCTTGTTTGAACCAGCCGCG
>JAVLFO010000507.1:0-16030 GCA_046052805.1 Aquabacterium sp.
AGTCGTCGGCAGCGTCAGATGTGTATAAGAGACAGCGCTCGACGACATCCTGCCCGAAGCCTTCGCCCTGGTGCGCGAAGGCTCCAAGCGCGTCTTCAAGATGCGCCACTTTGACGTGCAAATGCTGGGCGGCCTGGCGCTGCACAACGGCAAGATCGCCGAAATGCGCACGGGCGAAGGCAAAACGCTGACCGCCACCCTGCCCGTCTACCTCAATGCCCTGAGCGGCAAGGGCGTGCACCTGGTCACCGTGAACGACTACCTCGCACGCCGTGACGCCGAGTGGATGGGCAAGCTCTACAACTTCCTGGGCTTGAGCGTGGGCATCAACCTGCCCCAAATGCCCCGCGAAGACAAGCAAGCCGCGTACGCCGCCGACATCACCTACGGCACCAACAACGAATACGGCTTCGACTACCTGCGCGACAACATGGTCTACGAGGTGTCTGACCGCGTGCAGCGTGGCCTGAACTACGCCATCGTGGACGAAGTCGACTCCATCTTGATCGACGAGGCCCGCACGCCTTTGATCATCTCAGGCCAGGCCGACGACCACACCGAGATGTATGTGCGCATCAACGCCGTGGTGCCACGCCTGAAAAAGCAGATCGGTGAGGCCGACCCGCGCACGGGCGAAGGCGTCATCGAAGCCGGTGACTTCACCGCCGATGAAAAATCGCGCCAAGTCTTCCTGACCGAAGCCGGCCACGAAAACGCCGAGCGCCTGCTGTCTGAAGCCGGCCTGTTGGTGGAAGGCGCCAGCCTCTACGACGCGGCCAACATCACCTTGATGCACCACGTGTACGCCGCCCTGCGCGCGCACCACCTGTTCAACAAAGACCAGCACTACGTGGTGCAAAACGGCGAAGTCGTCATCGTGGACGAGTTCACGGGCCGCCTGATGTCGGGTCGCCGCTGGTCGGATGGCCTGCACCAGGCCGTCGAGGCCAAAGAAGGCGTCAACATCCAGGCCGAGAACCAGACCCTGGCCTCGATCACCTTCCAGAACTACTTCCGCATGTACGGCAAGCTGTCGGGCATGACCGGCACGGCCGACACCGAGGCCTATGAGTTCCAGGAAATCTATGGCCTGGAAACCATCGTCATCCCGCCCAACCGCATCCTGGCCCGCAAAGACCAGCTCGACCTCGTCTACAAGACCTCGGCCGAGAAGTACCAGGCCATCATTGCCGACATCAAAGAGTGCCACGAGCGCGGCCAACCCACCCTGGTGGGCACCACCTCGATTGAAAACTCTGAGCTGATCGCCGAGTTGCTGACCCGCGAGAAGCTGCCCCACCAGGTGCTCAACGCCAAGCAGCACGCCAGAGAGGCCGACATCGTGGCCCAGGCCGGTCGCCCTGGTGTGATCACGATCGCCACCAACATGGCTGGTCGTGGCACCGACATCGTGCTGGGTGGCAACGTCGAAAAAGACATCTTGGCCATCGAGGCCGACGAGTCGCTGGACCACGCCGCCAAGGCCGCCAAAATCGAAGCCCTCAAGGCCGACCAGCAAGCGCTCAACGCGCAGGTCAAGGCCGCTGGGGGTTTGCGCATCATCGCCACCGAGCGCCACGAATCGCGCCGCATCGACAACCAGCTGCGTGGCCGTGCAGGCCGTCAGGGTGACCCTGGTTCCTCGCGCTTTTACCTCTCGCTGGACGACCAGCTGATGCGCATCTTCGCGGGCGACCGCGTGCGCGCCATCATGGACCGCCTGAAGATGCCCGAAGGCGAGGCCATCGAGGCAGGCATCGTGACCCGCTCGATCGAGAGCGCGCAACGCAAGGTCGAAGGCCACAACTTCGACATGCGCAAGCAGCTGCTGGAGTACGACGACGTCTCGAACGACCAGCGCAAGGTCATCTACCAGCAGCGCAACGAAATCCTCGAAACGGTCGACGTGGTCGAGTCCATCGTCAACCTGCGCAAGGGCGCCATGACCGACGTGGTCCGCACCTTCGTGCCCGCCGAGAGCCTGGAAGAGCAGTGGGACCTGGTCACCCTCGAGAAGGTGCTGGCCGACGAATGGCAAGTCAAGGTGGACCTGGTCAAGTGGGTCGAAGGCCAAGCGGCTGCCGATGACGAAGACGTGCTCAACCGCGTGATCACTGCGGCCAACGACACCTACGCTGCCAAGACGGCCGACGTGGGCCGCGAACAGTTCGCGTCCTTCGAGCGCATGGTGCTGCTGCAGTCCATCGACACGAACTGGCGCGAGCATCTGTCGTCGCTCGACTACCTGCGCCAAGGCATCCACCTGCGCGGCTACGCCCAAAAGAACCCCAAGCAAGAGTACAAGCGCGAGGCCTTCGAGCTGTTCGGCCAGTTGCTGGACGTGGTCAAGATGGACGTCACCCGCGTGCTGCTGACGGTGCGCATCCAGTCGCGCGAAGAAGCCGAGCTGGCCGCACAAGCCATCGAGCAACAAGGCGAGAGCTTCTCGAACGTGACCTACACGCACCCGACCGAAGACGGCGGCGTGGCCACCGAGACCGACCCAGCCACCGTGGCTGCCGAGGTGCCTCGTGTGGGCCGCAACGACCCCTGCCCTTGCGGCAGCGGCCAGAAGTACAAGAACTGCCACGGCAAGATCGCTTGAGCGGCTTCACGGCACATCGCGCGGCGCACCGCACCCCACAAAGAGCCTCACCTGAGGCTCTTTTTTTTGCGCTGGCCATTGGCGACGCCTCATGACCATCGGCGACGGCCATCTGCCGTCCATCTCGTCCGGATTGACGTGGCGCAGCGCTGCACCTACGGTGCCGGCATGAAACCATCGCGCCCCCACGCCACCTTGCTGGGCAGCCTGCTGCTGTGTGCCAGCGCTGCCACCCTTGCCGCCCAGCCGCCCACCCTTTGCGTATGGGATGCCACGGGTGCGGCCGGCCCCATGTACGAAGCCGCCAAAAGCTATGCCCTGGCCATGCAGCAACAAGGCACCGAGCTGAGCCTCAAGCCTTACACCGACGAACGCGTGGCAGCTGAAGATTTCCGGGTCGGCCAGTGCGATGCCTTGCTGGCCACCTCCATGCGCACGCGGCCCTACAACGCCGTTGCCGCCGCGGTGGACTACGTCGGTGCCGCCACCATCGTGCGCAACGGCGCCATCGACATGGGGGCCAGCTACGAGGTCGGCCGCAAAGCCGTTCAGTTGCTGGCCTCGCCCGCAGCCGCCAAGCTGGCCGTGCAAGGCACCTTCGAGTTGGGCGGCATCGTCCCCGCAGGGGCCCTGTACATGATGGTGCACGACCGCACCTTGTTCACACGCGGCTTTGCCGGCACGCGCATGCCCGCTTTTGACCATGACAAGGCCCAGGCTTACCTGATTCAAAAGGCCGGGGCGCAACCGGTGTCGGCCGACCTCATCAACTTCGCCAACAAGTTCAACAATGGCTTGGTGGACGTGATCTTCGCGCCCGCCGTGGTCTACCAGCCTCTTGAGCTGAGCCGTGGCATCGGCAGCAAGGGCGCAGTGGCCAGCCTGCCCATGGGGCTGACCAGCATGCAAATGGTGTTCAACCGCCAGCGCTTTGCAGACGGTTTTGGCGAGAAGTCGCGCAACTACTGGGCCAATGGCTACACCGAAGCGCTGGAGATCGTCCGCAAGAGCGAGCAGGCCATTCCGCGCGCGGTCTGGCTGGATCTGCCGCCCGAGGCATCGGCTCAATTTGTGCTCGACCAGGCGCAATCCCGGGTTGAACTGGGCAAGCTGGGCATCTACAACAAGCAGGGTCTCAAGATTATGAAACGCATCCGCTGCTCGGTGAACCCCGCTGCTGCCGAGTGCAGCAACACAGCCGAACTGGAATGGTGACCAACCCAAGCACACGCAGCCCCTGGCGCACCGCTGCCCCGACCTTGGTCATGTTGATGCTGGTGCTGGTCATCAGCACGGGCGAGATGGTGCATGGGCAGTTGCTCAAAATCGGCGAGTCATTGTTCAGTGACCCCAGCGCACAGGTGCAGTACTTCATGCTGCGCGCCGATCCGGCCAGCCCCACCTGCGACATCCACCTGAACGTCGACGCTGAACTGCAGCGCCGCGCACAAGCCGCCCAGGTGCCTGCAGACACCGGCATCGACGACCTGTTCGCACCCCAGGTGTTTGATGAGGCCGCCGCGCGCACCTCGATCGCCACCGCACACCAGCAATGCCTTGCGCAGCACCAGTGGGTGGCGCGGGTGCGCGAGCATCTCACAGGCCCGGTCAAGCTCTACCGCACCTTAGAGACCAGCTTCTTTGCGCTGTTCGACTTTGGCGCGCACAACCGCGCGCTGATCTTGCTGATGCTGCTGTGCGTGAGCGCCGCCCCCGCCACACTGAACCACCACCACATTTGCTTGCGCCCGCCGCGCAGCCAGCGCGACCACCAAGTGCAGTCATGGTCGATGCTGCTGTGCGGTGGGGCCATGCTGTACTCGGCCCTCCGTTACCAGCAGATCTCGCTGTTGTCGGGTGTACCGCTTGAAGATCCCCGCTTGCCCTTTGCCTGGATGGGCTTCTTTGCGGCGCTCACGGCCGTCAGCGCCTGGTCGATCTGGCGACCCAGCCTCAGCGCCAGCGCACCCCAAGGCACATGGCGCGAGGCTTTGCCCTGCGTGCCTCTGATCGCCAACATGGGCCTGCTGTGCTGCGCGTACTTCTTCACGCAAGGCCACCCCTCGGGTCCGGCCATCTACGCCAGCAAGGTGCTGGATTTTGTGAGCCTGCCGCTGGCCCTGGCCTTGCACATTTGGGCGGGCATGCTCTTCAAACAAAGTCGCATGGTCGACCTGTTCATGAACATCTTGCGGCCGTGGAAGCTCTCGCCCGAGGCCTTGACCTATGTGATCTTGCTCGCTGCGGGCCTGCCCACAGCGTATGCGGGCGTCTCCAGCGTGTTTGTGATCGCGGCTGGCGCCATCGTGTACCACGAGGTGCGCGCGGTGGGCGGCACCAGCCAGTACGCCTTGGCGGCCACGGCGATGTCAGGCTCATTGGGCGTGGTGCTCAGCCCCAGCTTGCTGGTGGTGGGCATCGCAGCCATGAACAAGCAGGTCACCACCTCGCAGCTCTTCCATTGGGGCGCGTGGGTGTTCGCCCTGACCTCCACGCTGTTTTTTGTGACCTCGCAATGGCACCGCCACCAACGCCATCAGCAGGTGCAACTGGCTTCGCCGCGCGTGGCCATCCCGGCCATGTGGCCGCACATCGTGGCGGTGCTGCCCTATGTGGCCGTGGTGGCCGTGATCGCACTGTTTTACAAGCATGTGCTCGACACGCCCTTCAACGACATCTCGGCGCCCAGCATCCTGCCCATCATGATGTTGCTGGTGCTGGTGTTTGACCGCTTCCTGCTGGCCCGCCAGCGCACGCCCAAGGCTGAGACCGAGCTGGCCTATGCAGCGCATCGCAAGGCGGGCGCGGTCGACGCCATTGGCGCGGCCACGCACGAAACCGTCTCGCACGTTGGCGCCTACATTTGCCTGATGCTGTTCACGCAGTTGGTGGGCGGTGTGGTCGAGCGCTCAGAGGTGATGGCGATGGCGCCACAGCACTTCCCCAATGTGTGGCTGGCCATGGGCTTTCTGGTGGTGGCCAAGGTGGTGCTGGGCACCGTCATGGAACCGCTGGGGGCCATCGTGTTGGTGTCCAGCACCCTGGCACCCATGGCCTACGCCAACGGCATCGACCCCGTCCACTTTTGGATGATGGTGCTGGTGGCCTTTGAGTTGGGCTATTTGCTGCCGCCCGTGGCCTTGAACCAGTTGCTCACCAGACAGGTCGTGGGCGAGGCCGAGATCGACCGCTCGGATGCCGAGGTGTCCAGCCTGGGCTTTGCACGCCGCCATGAGCGCTGGATCCTGCCTTGCGCCGTCATGTCGGCCAGCTTGTTGATCGTGGCGTTCGGGCCCCTGGCCGTTCAACGCTGGACCTGGCTGCAACCCTGGCTGTCATGGATGCATTGATGCTCACCCCCTGGGCCGCCCTGGTGCGCCCCAACCTGCCCCGCCTGTTGTGGTTGATGCTGGGCTACCTGTCGTGGTCCAGCCTCTTTCTGTATGCCTTGGAACAAGCCTCTGGGCTGGCCGCCATGCAGATCGGGCTGCTGCCCACCGCGCTGGGCACCGCCATCATGGCGCTGCCCTGCTTGCCGGTGATTGTGTTGACCTGGTACAGCGTGGTGAAGCGACGCTGGCTGCGCGACCCCGAGCTGCGCGCCCGCGTCGAAAGCCACGGCATGTACGCGGCACTGCCTTGGTGGCAATGGCCGCTGATCAACCTCACCGTGACGCTGCTGATGACCTGCGTGACCCACCCGCTGTGGATCGAGGTCATCGGGCTGCTTGACCTCTGGGGCAGCGCCTCACCCGACTTTTACAGGCTGCCCAACTCGCTGACGGTGGGTGGCTTCGGGCAAGCGGTGGCCCTGGCCTTTGACATGATCTTCGTTCGGCAGCAGCACGAGCGCATGCGAGCCGCCACGGCCCAACGACAACTGGCGCAAGCCCAGCTGCAACGCCTGCAAGCGCAGATGGAGCCGCACATGCTCTTCAACACCCTGGCCAACCTGCACGCACTGATCGAAACCGAGCCCACCAAAGCCCAAGACATGCTGGCCCACCTCATCGACCACCTGCGCGCCAACCTCAGCGCCAGCCGCCATGGCCAGGTCAGCTTGACGGACGAGATGAAGCACGTCCAAGACTACTTGGCGCTGATGCAGGTCCGCATGGGCGATCGGCTGCGCGTGCGGCTGAACGTGCCCAACGACATGGGCGACGTGACCTTGCCTCCCATGCTGATCCAGCCCCTGGTTGAGAACGCGATCAAACACGGGCTGGACCCGCTGCCCATCGGCGGGGAGCTGCACATCTCGGCACAACGACAGGGCCAGGTCATGACCATCACGGTGCAAGACACGGGTGCGGGCCTGCACACCATGCTGCCCACGGCCGCTGGCCAAAGCGGCTTTGGCCTCGACTGCGTGCGCGAGCGCCTGCACACCTGTTATGGCGAGCAGGCTCGCTTCTCGATCACAACGGCACCGCTTGGGGGCACCATTGCCACGCTGCAATTGCCAACCCACTTGCCGGTCATGCCACACACCGAGCCACACACCGCATGAAAGCCCCCACCGCCCTGATCGCCGAAGACGAGCCCGTGCTGGCGCAAGCCCTGCAGCGCCAGCTCAAATCGCTGTGGCCCGCATTGCTGGTGGTGGATGTGGCGCGTGACGGCCAACAGGCTTGCGAGCTGGCCATGCGGCACCTGCCCGACATCTTGTTCATGGACATCCACATGCCTGCGCTGAGCGGCCTCGAAGCCATCGAGCACATCGTTGACGCATGGCCCATCGACGCGCCGCTGCCTTTGCTGGTCTTCATCACCGCTTACGACGCCTACGCCGTGCAGGCCTTCGAGCGCGCGGCCATCGACTACGTCCTCAAGCCCGTTCGTGCCGAACGCCTGGCCCTGACGTGCCAGCGCCTGCAAACGCAACTCGGCCAGCGCGCCCTGCCTGACCCATTCGGCACGCCATGGCCCAAGCTGCCCCACCTGCAAGCGCCGCAGCCCCCCTTGCGTGTGCTGCAAGCGGCCAGTGGCAGCTCGGTCTACGTGATTGCGCTGGAAGACGTGCTCTACCTCGAGGCGGCTGACAAGTACGTGCGCGTGGTCACCCAGCACGACGACGACCACACCCCTGAGCGCCTGATCCGCACCCCGCTGCGCGAGCTGATGCCCCGCCTGGACGAGAGCGTGTTCTGGCAAGTGCACCGCAGCCACGTGGTCAACGTGCGCGCCATCGAACGCATCAGCCGACAAGACAACCGCACGCGTGTGCACCTGCGGGGTCGCCCTGAAACCATCGATGTGAGCCGCATGCACGCCCACCTGTTCAAGGCGATGTGAGTGCCGTTGGCGCACCGCAGCGCCCAAACGTCGCATGTCGCTTGCCAGGCGCCGGCGTGATTCTTACTGTGTGCGGGCAGTCCCGACCCACCCACACACACAGGGATCCCCCATGCGAAGCACCCAACTCAGTCCACCCGGCAAAGCCACCCGAGTCACAAGCGCTGCGGTGCTGCTGCTGGCCGCGCTCTTTGGCCTTGTGAGCCTCAACCACATCTGGAGCATGCTGCACCACGAGCTGTCGTGGTCTAACCGCCTCTTGATGTGGGCCATCTCCCCCGACTTCCTGCTCGGTGATGCGGCCTTGATCGAACAAGCCACGCGCAACTACACCCGCGGCTTTGTGGGCATCGGCACCCACACCCTGCTTGCTGGCATCGCCTTGATGTTGTGCAGTGCGCAGTTTGTGCCCAGCCTGCGCAGACGCTCGCCCCAGCTGCACCGCGTGCTCGGCTTGCTGGCGGCCATCACCACCACGGTCTCGATGCTGGGTGCCATCGCCTACCTGTGGCGCACGCCGGCTGCCGATGGGTTCAGTGGCGAGTTCTTCGTGGCCGGCCTGTGGGTGCTGGCCCTGTCGACGCTGTCGGTGCTGGGCATGGCGATGCGCAGCATCTACCAGCGCCAAGTGCGTGCCCACATGGCCTGGATGGGGCTGCTCATGGCCTGCTTGATGACCGCGCCGCTGCTGCGCGTGGGCTATGTGCTCATGGGACACCTGACGGGCTGGCACCTGCCGCCCCTCAACGCAGGCCTGAGCGCCGTGGTGATGAGCATGAGCGTGCTGCTGGTGAGTTGGTGGGTGCATCGCGTGGGGCGCCATGACATTGGCTTGATGCAAGCGCACCCGGGATTTGCCTCGTCCACGCTCAAAGTCATGGTGGGGGCCGCGCTGTTGACCGTGTTGCACGAAGGCCTGCTGGCGCCTTTGGGCTTTGACGCGCTGAGCGCTTGGCGCAGCCATGCTCAGACCTTGCCTTTGGTGTCCGCCCTGTGGGCCTTGGCCCTGGCCGCTTTGCTGCCCCGCATCCCGGGCGAGCTTGCCGCCGTGATGAAGGGCGAGCCCATCCAAGTGAGCACGCTGAGTCTGGCCGCCTTGTCGGGCCTGGGCGCGGCCTGCGTGGCATGGCAGCTGCCGAGCCACACACCCAACGAGGCGGTGCGCACCTTCGTGTTCGGCCAAATGGCCTTGCTGGCCTTGGGCACCGCCGTGGCCGGTTGGGTGTGGCGTGAGCAAGGGCTGGCCATGCAGCGCTGGCGCGTCCTGAGCCTCTACCTATGGCTCACCCCTGCCGGCTGGGTGCCCATGGGCTTGATGGCAGCGATCACGGGCTGGCCGTTTGATGGCATCTGGGCCACTGCCTTGGGCTTGAGCACCGGCAGCTTTGCCTGGAATGGCTATGCCGCCGCCTTTGGCTTGCGTTTGCCCGGCATGCCCGCACTGGCGCCTGCGCAACCGGCGGCGCAAGGCCAACGCAGCTGAGGCTGGCAGCGCCAGCGTGCGGCACAATCGTGCTCCTTCGTTGGAGCCACTGAAATGCCCGTCAACCTGACCGCACCGAACCCTCAAGACCTGCACCCCGTGCCCGGCGTGAAGCTGGGCATCACCATGGCCGGTGTGCGCAAGGCCAACCGCCGTGACCTGAGCGTGATCTTGCTCGACGAAGGCAGCGCCGTGGCCGGTGTGTTCACCAAGAACCGCTTTTGCGCGGCACCGGTGCAACTGTGCCGCCAGCACCTCAAGGCCAATGCCGACATCCGCGCCCTGGTGATCAACACCGGCAACGCCAACGCGGGTACAGGCGAAGACGGCCTGATCCGCGCCAGCCAGACCTGCATCGCCTTGGCCCGCCACCTCAACGTCGCGCCTGAACAGATCTTGCCGTTTTCAACCGGCGTGATCATGGAGACCCTGCCGGTGGACCGCATCGAAGCGGGCTTGCCAGCCGCAATTGCCGACGCCAAGGCCGACAACTGGGCCGTGGCCGCCGAAGGCATCATGACCACCGACACGCTGCCCAAGGCCGCGTCGCGCCAAGTCACGATCGGTGGCGTCACCGTCACCATCACGGGCATCAGCAAGGGCGCCGGCATGATCAAGCCGAACATGGCGACCATGCTGAGCTATGTGGCCACCGACGCCAAGGTCAAGCCCGAGCTGCTGCAAGCCCTGGTGACCGAAGCCGCTGACGCGTCCTTCAACCGCATCACCATCGATGGCGACACGTCCACCAACGACTCGTTTGTGCTGATTGCCACCAACCAGGCCGCGCACGCCGAGATCACCAGCTTAGAGAGTGCCGACGCCCACACGCTGCGCGCCGCCCTGATCGCCGTGTCGCAGCAACTGGCCCAGGCCATCGTGCGCGACGGCGAAGGCGCCACCAAGTTCATCACCATCACCGTGGAAGGTGGCCGCGACGAGGCCGAGTGCAAGCTGGCCGCTTACGCCATTGCCCACTCGCCCCTGGTAAAAACCGCCTTCTTCGCTTCTGACCCCAACCTGGGCCGCATCCTGGCCGCCGTGGGCTACGCCGGCATCGACGACCTCGACCAAAGCCTGATCGAGCTGCACCTGGACGACGTCCACGTCGTCACCAAGGGTGGCCGCCGCCCCGAGTACCGCGAAGAAGACGGCCAGCGCGTGATGAAGCAAAGCGAGATCACCATCCGCGTGGGCCTGGCCCGAGGCACGGCCACGGCCACCGTTTGGACGTGCGATCTCTCGCACGAGTACGTCACCATCAACGCCGACTACCGCAGTTGAGCCAAGAGGACTACAATCAAGACTTCTTCCTGGGGCCGACCTGGTTTCGACGTGGGTGCGGATTCGGGTTAGGGCATGTCGAGCACCAGTCCGCTCGTAAATCCACTGGAAAAAAACCAACTGCAAACGATCAAAAGTTCGCACTCGCCGCTTAATACCGGTGAGCCTCTCAACAGTCGGCCGATGGGCTGGGCTTGAGTCGCAAGACAAAAGCTGAGAGGTCAATTTCATTGGCTGGACTTGACCTGGGTCACTCAGGTGAGGTCGAGACTAAGTGACTGGCTGGCTGGGTAGCGTGCTCCTGCGCGATCAAGTCGGTGAGATCCAAATCAGACAGCTAAACATGTAGATCTGCTCGTTGATGGCTTACGGACGGGGGTTCAATTCCCCCCGGCTCCACCATTCAAGCGTCTCAAGAAGTCTCTTGAGATCTAAAAATCCCTAAGTTTTCAACGACTTAGGGATTTTTTTCGCCTCAACACATCCCATGGGGTGTCTGGACATCCCAGCCTTGTCGTGGGTAACTAGATGCTGTCGCTGGGTACGCATCCAGAAGTCAGCCTCAAAGACGCACGAGAGCGGCGTGACAACGCCCGCAAGGACATCGCGAAGGTGTCGGAAGGCCATGCCGAACGCACCTTGATCCGCCTGGAGCAAGACGCCTTCCCATGGGTCGGCGCCACGCCCATTGCCAAGATCACCGCGCCCAAGCTGCTGGAAGCCTTGCGCAAGATCGAAGCGCGCGGGGCCATCGAAACGGCACACCGCGTGCGCCATGCCTGCGGCCAAGTGTTCCGGTATGGCATCGCCACAGGCCGATGCGAGCGTGATCCCGCCGCCGATCTGCGCGATGCGCTCAAGCCCGCCCAGGAAGCTCCCGCACCGCCCATCAGCGATGAAGTCCAGCCATTGTTGCGATTTGTCGGTAACCGTTGACAATTACCGGCGTAATGCAACATCATGAACGCATGGAAAGCTCGCATCAGACGATTCTGGATCTCGCCGCTCAACGCGGCCTGATTCGCCCGCGCGATCTCAGTGAGCGAGGGCTGCCCAGTGTGGCCCTCACGCGCCTGGTTCGCCAAGGACTGCTCACCCGCGTGAGTCGAGGCCTGTACGCACGCCCTGATCGCAAGGTGTCCGAGCACGGCACACTGGCCGAGGTGGCACGCAAACACCCGCAAGCCGTCGTCTGCCTGCTGTCAGCGCTGCGCGTACACGATCTCACCACACAATCGCCTTTCGAGGTCTGGCTGGCCATACCCAACAAGGCCAGAGCGCCGAAGATGGACTATCCGCCGCTACGCATCATGCGCTTCTCTGGCGCGCTGCTTTCCGACGGCATCGAAGAACATCAGATCGATGGCGTGTCCGTTCGTGTCACCAACGTCGCCCGCACCGTGGCCGACTGCTTCAAGTTTCGCAACAAGATCGGCCTGGATGTGGCCATGGAAGCACTTCAGGAGGCTTGGCTGGCCAAACGCATGACCATGGACGAACTCTGGCGCTGTGCAACGCTGTGCCGGGTGGCCAATGTGATGCGTCCCTACATGGAAAGCCTCTCATGAACGAACGGAACGTCGCGGCATCTGTGCGAGCTCGCCTGCTCAATCGCGCTCGCGAAACAAAGCAAGATTTCAGTCTGGTCCTGACCCGCTACGCAATTGAACGTCTTCTGTACCGGATCAGCATCTCAAAGCACGCGGATCAGTTTTTGCTCAAGGGCGCATTGTTGTTTGACCTGTGGTTCGACATGCCACATCGCCCAACCAGGGACGCCGATTTTCTGGGTTTCGGCTCGGCGGAACTGCCGCACATAGACGGCGTCTTCCGAGAAATCTGCGCGATCGACACCCATGATGGCGTCGCATTTCAACCCGACTCTGTCCAAGTGGCCGAGATCCGCAAAGTGGCGAACCATGCTGGCGTGCGCGTCATGCTGCTCGGGGTGATTGATGGCGCGCGTTGCCAAATTCAGATCGACATCGGATTTGGCGATGCCGTAACGCCAGGACCAGAAGATGTCGAGTACCCCGTCATGCTGACAGAGTTCGCGGCACCAAAGCTGCGTGTCTATCCACGCTACACCGTGGTGGCAGAGAAGTTCGAAGCGCTGACATCCCTTGGCATCACCAACAGTCGCATGAAAGATTACTTCGATCTGTGGATATTGGCTCGGCACACAGATTTTGACGGAGACACCCTCCGTCAAGCTGTTCAAGCCACCTTCGACCGCCGCAAGACCGCCTTGACAGGACTGGCGCCTCTTGGACTCAGCGATGCGTTTGCGCAAGATGCGCAGAAGCAGATGCAGTGGCAGGCTTTCCTGCGAAAGAATCGACTGGAAGTTCTGGCTTTGGGTGACGTGGTCGCAGCATTGGCTACCTTCATGCAGCCGGTCATAGATGCGGCCGGTGCCAACACGGCACTTCCAGCTCGTTGGCAGGCCTCAGGCCCATGGTTGCCGACAGATGCTGGTTGAATTCAATGCGCAAACCTTTTTGTCGTCGAGACTAGCGGGTAACTTTGCGGGTAACCATGAACCTGAAAAATGCCAAACCCAGCATCCATGCGCCTTCCCAGCCAATGTTTCGTGTGACCCCGGCCCACCACACACCCAAAAATGCCCCGATGGCTTACCTGCCCCGGGGCATTTTTCTTGGGTACTTCGCCTCAACGCCGCCCCCCCCTGTTCGGGTTGCTCCCCCCCTGTTCGAAGCCTCGGGGCGGTGGCGTTTTGGACGGCGCCTGTGCAAAATGAGTTGCACGCAGGGTGCTTGTCACGCCCTTCCCGCGCCAGCCGCATGTGATCCATGCGCCCGGCGTACACGCCGGAGGCCATGCACCCATGGACAACAATGAACCTGACTTGAGCACTGCCGTGCGGTCGAGCTGGGCCTACAAGGCCTATCAGTTCAACGCGGTGATGCTCTTGTGCGCCATCAGCGCCCTGGTGATCGACGAAGTGGTGCCAGAACTGTTGATGCCGCTGTCGATTGCGCTGTCGCTGGCCCTGCTGCTCGCCATCATGGGCGATGCATTTTTCTTTGAAAAGATGCGTGCTTTGGGGCGTACGCCAGACGCACCTGGGTCGTGGGTGGTGCGTCAGTTCTGGCCCCCGCAGGCCGATGCGCGCTCACTGTGGCTGCAACCGGCCTTTTGGGGCTTGATCTGCGGCAAGGCGTTTGTGTGCTTCTACTGCCATTTGCCCAACGGTTAAACTGCGCGCGTTGATTCATCCAGGCCGGGGCATCCCCGGCTTTTTCTTTGCCCGAAGCCCGCATGCACCCCCTTCGCGGAGACATCCAAGTCCTTCGTGCCCTGGCCGTCTTGGCCGTGCTGGCCTTCCACTTCGAGGTGCCCGGCCTGCGCATGGGTTACCTGGGTGTCGACATCTTCTTCGTGATCTCAGGCTACCTGATGTCGCGGGTGATCATCGAAGGGCAAGACGCAGGGCGCTTCCGTGCGGGCGACTTCTACTTCCGCCGCGCCAAGCGCCTGCTGCCCGCCGCGATGGCCACCTTGGCCTTGACCACCGCGCTCGCGCCCTGGGTGCTGACCCGCGGCGCGCTACAAGACTACGCCGCGCAACTGGGTGGTGCCTTGAGCTTCACGGCCAACCTCGTGCTGTGGGGACAAAGCGGCTACTTTGACAGCGCCGCTGAGCTCAAGCCCCTGCTGCACACCTGGTCGCTGGCGCTCGAGGAGCAGTACTACCTCGTCTTGCCCGCCCTGCTGTGGGCCGTGGGACGGCGTTGGCGTGCGGCCGTGTTGGGGTCACTGACGCTGATCAGCTTGGCGGCCTGCGTGCTGTGGGTCCAGCATGACCCCTCGGGCGCGTTTTACCTGCTGCCCACCCGGGCTTGGGAGATGTTGCTGGGCTCCCTGTGTGCCCTGCCGCATGGGCGGGGCACCGCCTCACCGGCCCTGTTGCCACGCGGTCCAGGGCGCTGGGCGGCACTGATCAGTGCCGCAGCGGCGCTGAGCTTGGCCATCTGCCTGTTGTGGGGCGTCGACCCCGTGCATCCCCGAGGCGATGCGCTGTGGGTGTGCCTGAGCACGGCCGCGCTGGTGTGGTGGCCTGCGCGCTGGCTGCAGGGGCACAGCCCGGCACACCGCCTCCTGCATTGGGTAGGCGACCGCTCTTACTCGCTGTACCTGGTCCACTGGCCCCTGATCGCGCTGGCCAAAAACATCTGGCTGCAAGGCGTACCCACCGGTGTCCGCGTGGCCCTGGTCGTGCTGGCCTTGCTGTTGGCCCATCTCAGCCACGCTGCCGTCGAAACGCCCTTTCGGCGCATGGGCACCGTGCGCGTCTGGGCCAAGGCCATGCTGTGGCTGCTGCTGCCACTGGCCATCAGTTGCATCTGGTTAGCCCAGCAACTGACCCACCCCGCCGCCAGCGACTGGCGCGCATGGATGCAGCCCAACCAAGGGCTGGGCATCGCGTGCGAGTACGACACCGACTTCACACCGCGCGAAGCCTGCCGCACCAGCCCACGGCCGCACACGCTGGTGTGGGGCGACAGCTATGCCATGCACCTGCTGCCGGCGCTGCAAGCTGGTGCGCGCCAAGGCGGCCTGATGCAGGCCACCCGCAGCACGTGCACGCCCAACCTGCGTTACGCCGCGCTGGGGCCCAAAGACCCGCCAGAGCGGGCGCTGCAATGCCTGAGCTTGAGCCGCTCGGTGCTGGCCTACCTGGCCCACGCACCGCATGTGCATCGGGTGGTGATCGCCTCGCGCTGGCAATACTTGCTTGACGGCACCGTGCTTGACGCTCAAGGCCAGCGGGTGCGCCCCAGCGTCGCCCAACTGGCCGACAGCCTGAGCGAGGTGATTGCCGAACTGCATCGTCTGCACAAAGCGGTGGTGATCGTTTCACCCCCGGCTTTGCTAGGGCCAGAGACCAACCTCGGGCTGTGCACCGAGCGCCGTCACCAGGGCCTGCTGACACGGCTGCCCGCCTTGGGCGCCGATTGCTCGTTTGCCGAGGCCGACTTCCGCGCGCAACAGGCACCCGTGTTGAAACTGCTGAGCCGCATCGGCCAACAAGCCCATGTCGACGTGATCGACCTGAGCCGCTTCAACTGCCATGACGGCCGCTGTGCCAGCACCGTGGATGGCCAGCCGCTGTACCGAGACGCCGGTCACCTCAGCGTGGTGGGGGCCCAACGGTTGGGACAAGGCATCGGCCTGATGGACCATGTGGTGGCGCAGGCACGGTAAAGCAAAGCCGCCATAATCTTTTGGGTCAAGGAGGACAGCACATGACCACCAGGTCGATTTCATTGGCTCACACCCTGTGTGTGGGCATCGCATTGACGCTCAGCGTCGCCGCCAGCGCAGCGGCCGATTTGCCC
>JAVLFO010000508.1:0-2732 GCA_046052805.1 Aquabacterium sp.
TCGATGAGCGACTGGCACGCGCTGCACAGCACATCCGCAAGCGGGTCACGCAGCACAGAACGCAGCATGCAGCGAACGTCCATCTGTCAGCGATCCAAGGCGGCACGCCTGCAGAGCCCGAGGCACTCCACCAGGCAGCCTGACCCCAGTGCGCGCGGATTCACTTCACGCCACCCCACCGAACACCCGTAGCCATCACTTGTACGAACCTTTGAGAACACAGACCATGAAAAACACACATCGCCGCCAGTTTGCCCGCACCCTGGGTCGCATCGCCGTTGCCAGCGCCGTGGCCATGGGCTCTTTGATGACCGCCACGCAGGCGCTGGCTGAAAACAGCCTGCTGCGCATCGGTTATCAAAAATACGGCACCTTGACCGTGCTCAAAGGCACAGGCAACCTGGAAAAGCGCCTCGCCTTGCTGGGCATTGACGTCAAGTGGGTTGAGTTCCCTGCAGGCCCTCAACTGCTCGAAGGCCTCAACGTGGGCTCAATTGATTTCGGTACCGTGGGCGAAGCACCCCCCATCTTTGCGCAGGCCGCTGGCGCAAATCTGGTCTACGTGGCCAACCAACCACCCTCGCCCATCTCGGAAGCCATCGTGGTGCCCAAGGGTTCGCCTCTGAAGTCACTGGCCGAACTCAAGGGCAAAAAAATCGCCTTGAACAAAGGCTCCAACGTCCATTACCTGCTGGTCAAGGCCCTGGAAAAAGCTGGCATCAAATACAACGAAGTGCAGACCGTGTTCTTGCCGCCAGCCGATGCACGCGCGGCCTTCGAGCGCGGCTCGGTTGACGCTTGGGCCATCTGGGACCCCTTCCTGGCTGCAGCCGAGCGTCAGATTGGCGCCCGCGTGCTGACCGACGGTAAAGGCATCGTTGCGAATCACCAGTTCTACCTCGCATCGCGCCCTTATGCAGACAAGAACCCCGGCGTGATCAAAGCCATCGTGTCTGAACTGCAAAAGCTCGACACCTGGGCCGTGACCGACATCAAGGGTGTGGCCAAAGTGCTTTCGCCTCAGATCGGCCTGGACCTCGACATCTCCGAGTTGGCTGCACGACGCTTCTCGTACGGCATTCAGCCCATCACACCTGAAGTGGCCGCGCAGCAGCAAAAGATCGCCGATGTGTTCTACGACCTCAAGCTGATCCCCAAGGCCATTCGCATTGCCGATGCCTTGCCGGCAGGCATTGCCGCCAAGTAAATCACCGCACGGTCAACACACGGAGAGCAGAAATGCCTGATGCCTTGAAAAACCCACAACAGCGTCAACGCCGAGACATCTTGATCGCCGGCATGACGGCCCTGGCCTCAGGCTCGCTTGGCCTCATGTCCGGTGCTGCGCACGCCGCGGAGGCGGCGCCAGCGCAGCTGCGAATTGGCTTTCAGAAAAGCGCGGTTTACCTGGTCGTGCTCAAACAGTTGGGCACCTTGGAAAAGCGCTTCCCGAACACCAAAGTGCAATGGATCGAGTTCCCAGCAGGCCCCCAGTTGCTGGAGGCTCTGTCGGTGGGCAGCTTGGACTTTGGCATGACAGGCGACGCGCCTCCTGTTTTTGCGCAAGCGGCAGGCAAAGACTTGTTCTACGTGGGTGCCGAGCTGCCCAAGCCCGCGAGCTCGGCCATCTTGGTCAAACAAGATGCACCCATCAAAACGCTGGCTGATCTCAAGGGCAAGAAGGTCGCTTTCCAGAAAGGCTCAAGTGCGCACTACCTGACGGTACGCGCCCTTGAAAAAGGCGGTGTGGCATGGTCGGACATCACACCCATTTACCTCACGCCCTCTGACGCGCGTGCCGCGTTCGAGAGAGGCAGCATCGACGCTTGGGCGATTTGGGACCCTTTCTACGCCGCTGCCGAGGTGGACGTCAAACCACGCGTGCTGGCCACCAACTTGTCGGACAACAACTCGTTTTACCTGGCCTCGCGCGGGCTGGTTGAGCAGCACCCCCAAACGGTCAAGGACCTCTTGGATGCGCTGACCCAAACCGACACCTACGTGCAGACCAACCGCAAAGAGGCCGCGCAGCTGATCGCCGATTTCAGCAGCCTGGGGTTGGCCACCGTGCACCGCTTCTTGACGCGCCGTCCGGTCTCGCCCATCAAACCGCTGTGGCCACAGGTGATTGCCGAGCAGCAGCGAGTGGCTGACGCCTTCTTCAAGCAGGGCCTGATTCCCAAGGCCGTGCGTGTGGCCGACATCGTTTGGCAGCCCAAGCGCTGAGCCACCCAAGCCCCATTCACACCATCCTTTCGACAAGGTCGCCATCATGAAAATGTTCTGGTTCATCCCCACACACGGGGACTCACGCTACCTCGGCACCACCAAGGGCGCGCGCGCCGCCACCTTCGATTACTTCAAGCAAGTGGCCGTAGCGGCTGACAGCCTGGGCTATGAGGGCGTGCTGTTGCCCACCGGCCGCTCGTGCGAAGACTCGTGGATCTTGGCGGCCAGCCTGATCGACGTGACGCGCCAGCTCAAGTTCCTGGTCGCCTTGCGCCCTGGCTTGATGCAGCCCTCGCAAACCGCTCGCATGGCCGCCACACTGGATCGCATCTCAGGTGGCCGCTTGCTGGTCAACCTGGTGACCGGGGGAGACCCCGAAGAACTCGAAGGCGACGGCCTGTTCATGCCCCATTCCGAGCGATACGAGCTGTCGCGCGAGTTCCTGACCATCTGGCGTGAACTGCTGACCAAGAGCCACGACGGCGAGGCCTTTGACTTCGACG
>JAVLFO010000509.1:0-9700 GCA_046052805.1 Aquabacterium sp.
ATGACGGTGGCGCTGATCAGGTAAGACGGCACGCCCAGGTCGGTCAGGCGGGTGATGGCCGAAGCCGCGTCATTGGTGTGCAGGGTCGAGAACACCAGGTGCCCGGTCAAGGACGACTGGATCGCCATCTCGGCGGTTTCCAGATCTCGGATTTCGCCCACCATGATGATGTCGGGGTCCTGCCGCATCAGGGCGCGCACGCCTTCGGCAAAGCCCAGGTCGATGGCCGGCTGCACCTGCGTCTGGTTGAACGAGGCCTCGATCATTTCGATCGGGTCTTCGATGGTGCACACGTTGACCTCGTCGGTGGCCACGCGCTTGAGGGTGGAGTACAGCGTCGTGGTCTTGCCCGAACCCGTGGGCCCGGTGACCAAAATGATGCCGTGCGGGCGGGCCACAAGTTGTTCCCACACCTGCGTCTCAGAGGGTGCAAAGCCCAGGGCTTCAAAGGACTTGACCGTGTTGTCGGGGTCAAAGATCCGCATGACCATTTTTTCGCCGAAGGCGGTGGGCATGGTCGACAAGCGCATTTCGACTTCGTCACCACCGGGGTTGCGCGTTTTGATGCGGCCATCGAGCGGGCGGCGCTTTTCAACCACGTCCATGCGGCCCAGCAGCTTGATGCGCGCCGTCATGGCCTGCATCACCGACAAAGGCACTTGGTAGACGGTGTGCAGCACGCCGTCGATGCGGAAGCGGATCGCCCCCATCTCGCGACGGGGTTCGAGGTGGATGTCAGAGGCGCGTTGGTCAAAGGCGTATTGCCACAGCCAGTCGACCACCTGGATGATGCCTTGGTCGTTGGCATCGAGCTGGCGGTTGGACTTGCCCAGCTCCACCAGCTGCTCGAAGTTGTGCACCACCGAGTCACCGGTCTTTTTGTTGGCGTCTTTGACCGACTTGGCCAGCGTGTAGAACTCGGTGCGGTAGCGCTGCAAATCGAGCGGGCTGGCCACCACCAGCTTGATCGTTTTTTTGGTGTGCGCCAGGATCTCGTCCACCCAGGCCACGTCCAAGGGCTCGCTGGTGGCAATGGTGATGTCGGTCAAGCCAAACTGCACAGGCAGCGCTTTGCGGCGTTCTGCGTAGTTGATGGACATGACCTCGGCCACGCGGGCCACGTCGACCTTGAGCGGGTCGATGCGCAGGTAAGGCAGGCCCACACGCAGCGCCAGCCATTCGGTCAGGGGTTCGAGCTCCAGCGCCCCACCGGTGTCGAACCGGGTCAAGCCCAAACCAGCAATGCGCACCAGCGGGTGCTGGGCGCTTTGGCCTGCGGCAAAGCGCTGGGCAACGGTCTCGGCGTCCTTGAGCGACAACAGCTTGTCTTCGGTCAACCACGTCAGCAGCAAACGCCACTCGAGCGGGCCTTTGTGCGTGATGGCGCGGCGCGGCGCGGCCAGAGGGTGATCGGCCGAGGACTTGGCTGGAGGGGTCATGTGGATGCGGTCTTGGCTGGCTTGACAGACTTGGAGGGCTTGGGCGCTTTGGGTTGGAAAGCAGACAAAAGCTTCACCCATTTTGCGGCGGGCAGCGCATGGCGGGTCTGTAAAGTTTCGGCACGTTGCACCAGCACTTCGCGCTCTGGCAGCTCAAAGCCCTTCCAGGCGAGCACGATGGTGTTGCCCTCGGTGGTGGGTTTGAGCATGGCGACGCGGTCGGCGCCAAACGCGGCACTGATGCGCAAGGTGCTGCGCTCGAAACTGGCCTCGCGCCCGAACAGATTGACGGTCATCACGCCGCCATCGTCCAGGGTGCGCCAGCAGTCGCGGTAAAAGGCCTCGTCGTCCAGCACGGGGCTGGCAGCTTCGTGGTCGTAGAGGTCAACGCACAAGGCATCAAATGCGGCCACGTTGTCGTCGCTGGCCACAAAGCGGGCGGCATCGCCCAGCACCACCGTCAAGCGCTCGTCGTCTTCGGGCAGGTGGAACCAGCTGCGGCAAATGCCGATGACCTGCGGGTTGATCTCAACCGCCGTGGTGGGCAGGCGCAACTCGCTGTGGCAGAACTTGGTGATGGCCGCTGCGCCCAGGCCAAGCTGCAGGCAACGCGTCTCAGGCAATGCCTGAGGCTCACGCAAGAGCATCCAGGCCATCATGCGTTGGATGTATTCGAGCTCAAGCTTGTGGGGTTTGCGGATGCGCATGGCGCCTTGGATCCAAGGCGTGTCAAGGTGAAGGTAACGCAGGCCAGCTTGTTCAGAGATGGTGGCGTCGGGCAGGACGGGCTTGATCTTTTTCACGCGCGCAGTGTGGCACAGTCACCGGCGTGAACCCAGTCGCACCACCCTCGTCAAACCCCAGCGTACAGGGCGCGCGTTTGCTGGGGCTGCCGCCCATCGTGGGCGCTGATGCGCGGCTGCTGGTGTTGGGCAGCTTCCCCAGTGTGGCCTCTTTGCGCACGCAGCAGTACTACGCTCACCCACGCAATGCGTTCTGGCCGATCTTGTCGGCCATCTGGGGTTTGAGCGGCCCACAGGCACTGCAGGCCCTGCCCTATGCCGAACGCCTGCCCGTGGTGCACGAACGCGGCCTGGCCATCTGGGATGTGTATGCCGGCTGCGAACGCGCGGGCAGCCTGGACAGCGCCATCCAGCACGCCACGTGCAATGACCTGGCTGGACTCATGCAAACGGTGCCCACGCTGGCTGCCATCGCGCACAACGGCGGCGAATCGGCCAAACACATGCGCGTGACGCAAGCGCTGGGCTTGCCGGTGTTCAAGCTGCCATCGACCAGTCCGGCCAACGCATCGTGGTCTTTCGAGCGCAAGCTGGCCGCTTGGCGCGAGGTGTTTGCGCGAGCGGGCATTGCCTGACCCGCAAAATCAGGACAAGACAGGATGAAGCGGTGCTGCCTGCGCGCTTTTGTGAACACCATCGAGCAGGCTCAACAATCGCTCGATTTGCAGGGGCTTGGTCAGGTAATGGTCAAAGCCCGCCGCTTGCGCCTGCAGCATCTGCTCTGGCATGGCATCGGCGCTCAGGGCCACCATCAAAGCCAAGCCAGGCATGTGCCATCCCCGAATGGTCCGACACATGTCCATCCCATTGCCATCGGGCAGATTGATGTCAAGCAACACCACCTCAGGCTCCATCTGGCGAACGAGCTCCAGTCCCTCAGCTACCGAACCGGCCATTGCCAAGCGCAGCGCAGGGTACATGGCCACCACAGACTCGAACAACTGCCGGTTCACTGGGTCGTCTTCAACATAGACCAGATGCAAAGGCCCAATCGCACTGGGCAGGGTTTCGCCGGCAGCAGCAGGCGCGGTACCGGGCGCAGAATGAGCAGCCTGCGGCAAGTGCAGCGTGAACGCACTGCCCACGCCAAGTGTGCTCTGTACGGTGATGTGGCCTTGCATCAGCTGCGCCTGCTGCTGAGAAATGGCCAGCCCCAAACCATGGCCTGCGGCCATATTGCGCCCGTTGTCGATTCGACTGAAAGGCCTGAAGAGCTCGCTGAGGCTCTCGGTAGGGATACCAATTCCGCGGTCACGCACGACCAAGCAAGCGTGCTGATCAGACTCGAAACTGGCAAGCTCAATGACGCTGTCTCTGTGACTGTACTTGATCGCATTGCTGAGCAAATTGGCGACGATCTCGCGCACCAATTGGCTGTTCCCCTGCACGCGAACGGCATCCAACTGGGTGCGCAGGTGAATGGCCTTTTCGTCAGCTCGCTCCAGTAGCAATTGAGACGCCTCCATGGCGATGTCGGCCAAAGACAGCGTCTCGATTTCAAAGTGTTGGGTCTGGTATTCCAGGCGCACGAGGCTCAAAGCCTGATTGACCATCTGCAACAACTGCTGACCAGCGTCGTGGATGAGCTGCAGTTTTTGTAGCTGCGCCGGCTGTAAGGCATCAGGGGCCAGACACATGACCTGACTGAAACCCAAGATCGCATTGAGTGGCGTGCGCATGTTGTGACTCATGCGCGAGAGAAAATCAGACTGCACCGTGTGCATGGCCTGCGCACGCATCAAGACGTCGCGCTCAGCTTGGGCCTGGATGGCGTCACTCACGTCTTCGGCGATCGCGATGCATCGCGTCATGTCACCGGACTCATCGCGTACCGCCACCAAGCTCAGTTCCAGCCAGCGCGGCTGACCGGCTCGGGTATAGCACTTCATCCTGACGCGCTCAACCTCACCCGACTCCATGAGCGCCGTCCGTGTGTGCAATAGCACGCTGCGATCGGTGTCTGGGCCAGACAGCACATCCAGCAGCACCTGCCCCTGCATGGTGATCTGGCTCATGCCAGTGACATCGGTAAAGCGCGGGTTGACCCACAAGACCCGTTCTCGGGCATCGCAGATGGCAACCATGATGGGCGCGCAATCGGCCACCATGGCCAAGTCGCGGTTGGTGGCCAACGCCTCTTGCAGGTCGGCGTGTTCGCGGTGGTACGTGGTTTGATCGACCAAGCTGACGATCCACTCGGCCTGGTCACCTGACTCAGCGGGCACGCGGGAAAATTTCAAATCGAGCAGCAGCTCGGCTCCGAGCACCATGAAACGGTGGTGAGTAGATTCAAAGCGCAAGCTGGTTCGCGCCTCTTGTAGCGCATGCAACAGTCGTTGGCGAGCCTCTTCATTGAAGCCGAAACGATATAAGGGGCGCCGTTCCAGAGCATGTTCCTGTGCGCCCAAGAGCTGTTCTGCGGCACGATTAACAGACACGATCAAACCATGTTCATTGACACGACACAGCGCCACGGGAACCTCAGCCAGCAAGTGCTGGTACAGCCTTGCTTGGCGCTGCGCCTGGAGCTGACTCTCTTGCAGGGCCTGCGCCTGCATCTCCAGCTCTACTTGGTGAATGCGCAACTCCTCGAGCAAGCGAGCCTGGGCCCCAGCATCTGGTGACGAGCCGTAGATGGACACGCTCGCCTGCGCCGCCCCCTCGCTATGTGCTGGACTCATCAACGATCTCCTTGACCGCAGGCGCCCAGCGGGATACGTTGTAGTGACTCACCAGCGCGCCGCCCCCTTTCAGCCGCAAAGGCGTCACGTGCAGTGCATACCAACGAGACTCGTCGGGTGCATGACAGGGGTAGATCTGGAAGAACTCCTCTCGCTCGCCACGCAAAACCTGGCGAATACCTTCATCAGCAGCCCGAAGCTGAATTGCATCGTCTCCGCGCGCATGCGCGACGGCTGCAGCGCTGGTTGCCAAGTAATTGCGCCCAGGGCCTGTTTGATTCAAGCCCCGATCGCCGTTGGCCTCAGCGTGGTCTCGCCATCGCTTGTTGACCGTCAAGATGGTCCCCTGAGCGTCGATCAAAGCGAGGTTGGCAGGTACCGCGTCTACGATGGCCTGCAAGCGAGTGGCACTGCGCAGGGCGGTGATCTCGACGAAGCTCGCCACTGCCCGGTTGAACCCCAATTTACCCAGGCTGTCGGTGGCGTATGGCAACAAACGAGCCAGATGCCATCGGCCGTCATCGCTTCGCACCTCGCGCTCGACGGTCACCCCGGTCTCCATGGTGCGACGCAGATCAGCAAAAAACTCGGGGTAGTCAAGCCGAAAGGCGAAGTCCTCGATGCTGCGGCCAATGTCGGACTCGCGGACATTGAACAACGCGATGGTCTCTGGGGTCAGCCTCAGCAAATTGAGCTTGTCATCTACAAACAGGTTGGGAATACCCACGGCGCGTGACATGCCTTCCAAGTCAGCGTTGAGCGATCCCAAGATCTTGACCTTGCTTTGGTATTCGGCATTGACCGAGTAGAGCTCTTCATTAACGGACTGCAACTCCTCATTGGTGGACTGCAGCTCTTCGTTAGAAGCCATCAGCTCCTCGTTGGTGGCTTGCAGTTCCTCATTGGTGGTTTGCAGCTCTTCGATGGTGGCTTGCAAGGTGTCACGCGTGATGGTGAGTTCGCGCTCTATCTGAGCCACGTGCTCCCGGGCTGGATCGCTCAGCGCCAAGACCTCCGGCGTTTCTAGCGGAGAGACGTAGCGCTGTGCTGGCTCAAAGGTCAGCATGATCAGACGACCAGGTTGAGGTGGCGCCGTGAAAGACGAAGCTGTGACGATCAAACCGCCCTGTGGACCTGGATCGCTCGGCTCTGTCGGGGGATTGAGGGGTGGCCACGCCAGTGTGGGCGAGCGCACTGGGCCGTCTTCTTGCTCAAGACGCCGGATCAGGGCTCGAATAACAGGTGCGAGCTCGGCGGGCAACAGCTCCAGCAAATCCAGGCTAGGCGGACCACTGCGGAGACGCAACAGATCACCCAGGTCACCGATCACGTGCTGGACAACCCGCTTGTCGTTGATCAGGACGGACGGGGGCGCATACTGACGCGCCAACTGCTGAAGCATCGCTTGCGCTTGCGCTTGGACGTACTGCGTACCCTGGGCAACAGGAACAGTGATGGCGCGCAAATCACCTTGAAAAAGTTGGCGGCCAGAGGGCATCACCAGGGGCTTGCCACCGTGCTCTAAGCGATACACACGGGCACGACTATCGGCCACCGAAAAATCACGCTCCAAGGCCGATAGCGACTCGCTTCGCCCCAGCATCAAAATGCCCTTGGGCACCAGCGAAAACTGCAGGCGCCGCAACACTGCCTCTTGTGCCGGTGGGCGCAAGTAAATCAGCATGTTGCGGCAAGAAACGAGATTGAGCCGAGTGAACGGAGGGTCGCTCAGCGCGTTGTGCCGGGCAAAGACGATCAGAAAGCGCACATCGGGCTTGATGACCAGCCGCCCATCTTTGCGATTGAAAAAGCGCTCGACGCGCTCAGGCGACACCTCAGATTCAATCGACTCGGGGTAACTCCCGGCCGCTGCGACGTCAAGAAAGCGCTGCTCAACATCGGTGGCGTAAATCTTGATCGTAGGCCATCGGCGGATGCGCTGGCACACTTCCAGGATGACCATGGCCAGCGAGTAGGCCTCCTCTCCCGTGGCCGTGGCCGTGACCCACACACGGAAGGGCTTGTCAGCGGGATGCTCGGCCAGCAGCTTGGGCAGAATGTGCTCGCCCAGGTGCTCGAAGGTCTCAGGGTCTCTGAAAAAACGGGTGACCGGGATCAGCACCTCACGACGCAACTGGTGGGCCTCGGCCTCGTTGCCCACCAGCAGGTCGGCGTACGATAAAAGCGAGTCCATGCCCAATAACTGCATGCGGCGGCGGATACGGCGCAGCAGCATGTCGGGCTTGTATTGCTCAAGATCCAATCCCGCGTATTGGCGCACGACACTGGCAATGGTGTTGAGCGTGTTGACGACGTCTTCGGCAAGGCTGAGCGGGTCCTGCAATGAGTCGGCACTCAGCGAGCTCGCCATCTGCGCCGACGAAGCCAGGGTTTTGCCCAGCAACACCGCAATCTCTTCGGGTGTCAGCACGTGGTCCACCACCCCGGTGGCCAAGGCGTTGACCGGCATGCCATCGAACTCGGAAGAATCCGGGCTCTGAGCAATCACACGCCCCCCCCACTCGCTGACCCGAACGATGCCACGCGAGCCGTCTGATCCTGTACCGGAGAGGATCACTGCGACCAAGCGTTCACCCCACTCCCGGGCTGCAGACACCAAAAACTCGTCGATCGGCAGACCAATGCCGTGCGCTGGCTTGGGGGTCAGGATCACCTTATCGTCGTGCAAACTGATGTGCTTGCCCGGCGGGATCAGCAAGACACGGTTGGGCTCGCAGACATCTCCCTCGCGGGCGATGACAACTGGCATCGACGTATGTCGCGCCAGCAGGGTGTCCATCAAGGTGGGGTACTCAGCCGAAAGGTGCTGGATGACGACAAAGGCCGCGCCCGAGTCCACCGGCAAATGGGCGAACAAGCGGCTAAGCGCATCCAGTCCACCTGCAGAAGCACCCAAGGCGACCAAAAAATGAGCAGGGGCTGGCGGCTTACCCGAGTGCTCGGCCAGGTCGGCGCTCTCGGTGGTGGGTGCATCAGCTGAATCAAGTGCAACAGAATCGGTCATGTTCCGCAAAACAAGGGCGCAGGAAACCGGCGAGTGCCAGCGCTTGACGCGGTGATGCTGCTGCCGCGATTGCCCGCGTAATCTACAAGGGTTTTCGGATTGCAACAAGGCACGATGACCGTGCAACGCGCAGTTCACACCTTTCAAGCGTGACGCAAGCCGCCGAAGATTGCGTCAAATCAGGCTCATCGCATGTCCAGGCTCGACAGCCGAGGCAACGCGGCAAGCGCATTGCGATGGCATTGCGCTTGAACCTCATCCACCGTCTGCCCACGCAACAGGGCCAGGGTCTCGGCCATGCGCGGCAGCTCGCATGGCTCGTTGCGGCTGGTCTGGCCTTGCGCGCGCTGCTCGGCGGTGCGGTAAAGCCAGTGGGGCGGGATGTCGGGCGCATCGGTCTCTAACACGATGGCATGTGCAGGCAACTCAGCCGCCAAGCGCCGGATCTGCAGCGCGCGCTCGAAGGTCATGGCCCCGCCAAAGCCCAGCTTGAAGCCCAGCTCGACAAAGGCCATGGCTTGCTGCGCACTGCCGTTGAAGGCATGGGCAATGCCACCGGCCACGGGGCGGTCGGCATCGCGCAGTCGGCGCAGGTGCTTGAGCAAGCGGTCGGCGCTGCGGCGCACGTGCAGGATCACGGGCAGCTTGTGCGCCACGGCGAGGTCAAGCTGCTGGGCGTAGATGCGCTCTTGCAAAGCCAGGCTGGCCTCGTCTTGCAAGTGGGGCACAAAGTGGTCCAGACCGATCTCGCCCACGGCCACCAGGCGCGGGTCGTCTCGCCAGCGGGCCAAGGCCTGGTCCAGCAAGTCAACAGCGTCATCGGGCACGGCCCGCACGTACAAGGGGTGGATGCCCAAGGCATATGCGCCGCCGCATTGGTGCGCGGCGCTGCGGGCCGTCTCAAAGGTGGACGGCATCACGGCGGGCACCACGATGACCGCCACACCAGCGGCCTGGGCGCGCTCGATCACCTCGGCGCGGTCGGCATCGAACTCGGGCGCATCGAGGTGACAGTGGGTGTCGACCCAATGCGCGGACATCGCCGACATGGCCGCCTCAGTCGCTGAACAGGCCGTTGACCAGTCGGTGGCGCTGGGCGCAGCGCTCGGCCAGGGTCGCATCGTGGGTCACCATGACCAAGGCGGTGCCTTGGCTTGCGGCCAACTCGAGCAGCAGGTCAAACACCACATCGGCGGTGCTGCGATCGAGGTTGCCGGTGGGCTCGTCGGCCAGGATGCAGGCGGGCTGGGTGACCAAGGCGCGGGCCACGGCCACACGCTGGCGCTCGCCGCCCGACAGCTCAGAGGGGCGGTGCTCAACGCGCTTGGACAGCCCCACCCGGTCGAGCCACTGGCGCGCCTGCGAGCGGGCCTGGTCCAAAGGCATGCGCCGGATCATCAAGGGCATGGCCACATTGTCCAACGCGGTGAACTCGGGCAGCAGGTGGTGGAACTGGTAGATGAAGCCCAGGTGCTGGTTGCGCCAGGCGCCTTGCTCGGCGGGGTTCATGCCGTCGAAGGCCTTGCCCATGAGTTGCACACGGCCGCTGGTGGGCGCATCCAGGCCACCCAACAGGTGCAAGAGCGTGCTCTTGCCTGAGCCCGATGCACCGACCACAGCGACCGTCTCGCCTTTGGCCACGCTCAGGTCCACCCCCTGCAGGATGGTGACGTCGAGCGGGCCTTCGTGGAAGCGCTTGACCAGACCTGTCTCTTATACACATCTGACGCTGCCGACGACTAGTCGAGTGTA
>JAVLFO010000510.1:0-13774 GCA_046052805.1 Aquabacterium sp.
GGGCAAATCGACCGTGTCGCTGAGCGCTGGCGTGCTGTCCTCGCGCTGCATGGCACCAGCGCGGTCACTCGTGTCAAACACGTCGGCAGAGGTCAGCACCGTCAAGGTTTGTGCGCTCACCGCAGACGCAAATGCCCGGCCCAGGTTCAAGCTCAAACGGGCCTGGTTGGCGGGGTCTTTGTGGATGATCAGCACGCGCAAGGTGTTGCCACTGCGGGTGACCAGTGCCTCGGCCACCGGCAGGCCCTTAACCGCCGCGGTCAAGCCGATGCTGGGGGTATCGACGGTAGGGCCCGCCACGACCACCGGCAACAACTGGCCCTGAAGTGCCTCTTTGTAGAGCTTGAACACCTCGAACGCTGGGCGCGCCTGCGGTTGCGACTGGATCGCCCCGAAAAACCCGTTGCCCGACAGCGACCAGTAGCTGGCCATGGCCACGTCTGAGCGGCTGGCCAAGAGCCGCAGCACATCGGCCATGACCAAAGCCCCTGCTGGCGACTGAGGCAGTTGGTCGCTGGCCCCTTTGCCCAAGGTGAACAGGCTGTTGTACTCGGTCACCGCAAAGTCAAGGCTCTGGCCAGGCAACAAGGCGCCCAGCTGCGTGCGCATGGTTTGAAAATCAGCCTCAATGGTTCGGGTGCCTGCCATGGCGGCCCAGTAGAGCTGGTCGTTCGAGAAGCTGCGGCTCAAGTCGGTTGGGTCAAAGGCCACGGGCACGTAGCTGTTGTGCAAACTCACGTGGTTCAGGCCAGGCATCGGCGTTTTGAGCACGTCTCGGGTGAAGCCCGGGAAGGCATTGGCCGTGATGCCATTGCGAAGGTCATTGGCCAGTGGCAGGCTCACTTCGATGCTGGCGTCGACGGCGCGCATGGCCGCCGTGAAAGCGGCGGCACGCTTGCCAAACTCGGTGGGGCTGACCCACAAGCTGGGCTGCTCATTGGGTTTGAGATAAGGCTCGTTGCCCAGCTCCCACTGCGTGACTTTGGGCAAGGGCTTGCCCGTGCGGCTGGAGGTCAAGCCATCCACGTTGACACGCTTGACCCAAGCAGCAGCCTCTTGCGCCGTGCCGGTGATCATGTTGACGGTGATGAGGGGCTGCGCGCCGGTGGCTTCACACAGCTCCAAGAACTCCTGTGTGCCCACGATGGTGGGCTGATCCACCACCGCGTTGGCATGCTGGTTGGCGCCACGGGTGGCCATGGGGCCCATGCCCCGCTCCCAGTGGTAGGTGTCTGACTGCAAGCCGCCCGGGTAACGCAAGACCGTAGGGCCCATCTGCTGCACCAGGTCCAGCATCGCTGGCCTGATCTGGCCTTGTGTGTCGAACATGCCATCGCCGCGATCGACCCATTGCACGTTGTGGCCCAATACACGTCGGTTGACGGCTCGCCCCACGGCCTGCAGGTCAATGGTGACCGACACCGGGTTGGGCACGCCCAAGCTCAAGCGGATCGGCGGCAGGTTCTCGGGCGGCTTGGCGGCCGCATCGCTGCCACCACCGGAGCCGCAAGCGCTCAGGGCAAGGACCATCAGGCAGCTGGCAAGCATGTGCAAGCGCTGAGGTGAAAAATGGACTCTGGTCAGCATGTCGCTCAGCCTTGTCGAATGCGTATGGCCCGGTTCATCAAGTCCAGGCTGGAGGCCGCACGCGCCTGAAAGCCCGCGCTGGGGCGGAGCAAACTGGCCACACGGTAGAGGAGCCAACGCAGGCCAAAGCCTGTGATGGTGAACAGGTCAAACACCCAAACAGCTTGGGCACCGCGCATCTGCTTGTAGAACTGGCGCGGCCCTTTGAGCGAGGCCAGCAAGACCGTGCCCTGCTGCTGCTTCATGCTGGCCCCCTGGTAGTGAATGATCGACGCAGCTGGGCTGTACACGACGCGGTGCCCCGCCAACTTCAGGCGGTGACACAGCTCCATGTCTTCGCCATACATGAAGAAGTCTGGGTTGAAGAGCTTGCCGCCCAGCATGGTGGTGCGCAGGATCATGAAGGCGCCGCAGATCCAGTCCACGTCGATGTCATCCAAGGGGTCATGGTCCAAAAACAAGGGCATGGGCCGCAAGGCACGCGGCAGGATCTGGTCTAAAAACAGATAGTGGTTGGCCAGCGTGAGGGCACGCGGAAAAGCACCGCCCGTCCAGCGCTGCAAGCTGCCGTCGGCATTGAGCAGGCGGCAACCCATGGTGGCCACATCGGGCTGCTCGTCCATTTTGCGCACCATGGTGGCCACAGCACCATCAAGCAAAACGGTGTCGGGGTTGAGCAAAACCACGTAGCGGCCTGTGCAAAAGGGCAGCCCCTGGTTGTTGGCCCTGCCAAACCCGGGGTTGTCGCTGTTGGCGATCAGGCGCACCTCAGGGAACTCCGCGCGCACCATCTCCACGCTGCCGTCGCCCGAGTTGTTGTCAACCACGATGACTTCCATCTGGTCCATGCGCAGGCCTGCCTGATCACGCACAGATTGCAGACAGGCACGCAACAGGTCGCAGACCTTCCAGTTGACGATGATGATGGAGGCTTCGATGCTCATGCTGCACTGACGGGGCTGGACTCTGGCGGGGACGCTGCCGGCGCACTGGCCTGCATGACCACGGACTTGCGCGCCTTCATCTTGGCGCCAGCGGGCACATCGAACAAGGCCAAGGCAAAGGGGCCCATGCGCACGCCATCGCCAATGCGATAAGGGCCCAGCACCGATGAGCGAAAGCCCAGCACAACGTCATTGCCCAGGATGGGGTAGCCAGGGCCTGCGCCAATGTTGATGCGGTTGTCGATGCCGCCGCCGATCTTGGCGTCACCATAGATGATGGCTCGATCGCCAATGGCGCCATAAAGCACCACGCCAGTGGCATGTGCGATCAGGCAAGCCTCACCGATGTGTGTGGTGGGTGGGATCTCGACGCGTGTGCGGTACAGGCTGAGCAGAAAGATCACCCGTGCGGTGTTGCGCCATCCGCGCAAAAAACAGTAGCGCGACAGGCGGTACCAGAAGAGGGCTTGGAAACTGGGCAGCAGCGTCCAGAAGATGCGCTGCCCCAACCCGCCGCCGCCATTGGCTTGAAAGAGCCGACGGGCATCGGATGCGATGAGTGCGCGTGTGCGCGCAAAGGTCAAAGGGGTGTCGTACATCAGGTCGATCCTTCTGCAGGCGCGGCGTTCAGCAAGGGCGCCGGCTCGCGTTCTTCGTTGGCCACGGGGGCGATCACGGTGGCACGGTCTGGCACATCTTCCAAGGTCAAGCTGTTGACGCCCAAGAGCACGTTCGAGCCAATGCGCACGGCACCGAAAACAGCGGCGCCTTGGCCAAACAGCACATCGTCACCCACCCAGGGCAGGCCAGGACCACCGCCCACATCACCGGGCCTGGCGCCACCGCCAATGCCTCCGCTGCCCGACAAGGTGCAGCGTGCGCCAATGCGCCCGCAAATGACGATGCCTTCCGCGTGCGAGATCACGCAGCCGGGGCCAATGGACGAGGTGGGCGGGATCTCGATGCCGGTGATGTACTGGTTGAACAAGCACAGCACACGTGCCGCGTTGCGCCAGCCAATCAGGTAGAGCCATCGTGCCAAGCGGAACCAAAGCAAGACCTGCACGGTGGGCAGCAAGAACCAGTACACCTGTTGATAGGCCGGACCACCGCCCAGCCATGACACCAGGCGAGCAAAGTCGGCTCGGAAAAACGCCATCGCCTGTTTGAACGTGCGAGGGTCGTTGTCGGGCAAAGCATCCAGATGCGTGTTCATTCAGCGCTCACAAGCTTGCAGGTAAAAGGCTTCTTGCTGGGCGGCCACGGCATCCCAGTCATAGCGACGCGCCCATTGCCTGGCAGCCATGCCCATCTCGGCCAACACCGCATCGGGCAAGTGGTGGGTGTGGTCGATGACGCTGGCCAGTGAGTCCGCATCGAAGGCCTTCGCGCGAGGGCTGTTCGGGGCCGCCACTTCGTTCATGGGCGCAGCGTCAAAAATCACGGTGCACTTGCCTGCGGCATTGGCCTCGGCCAGTGTCATGCCGAAGGTCTCGACACGCGAAGGCATCACCATGAAACGGCAGTCACGCAGCAACTGGGCGCGGCGATCGGCTTGCACGTGGCCGACCAGGTCCACCCATGGGCGCATGCCCGTGTCCCTCAAGCATTGCAACAACTCGGCCTCTTGAAAGCCGCTGCCGGCCAAGACCAGGCGCGGGCGCCGGGCTTCAGGCAGCCTCGCCATGGCCTGAAGCAACACGTCCAGCCCCTGGGCATGGACCTCGATGCGGCCCAAGAACAGCATGAAATCGCCCACACGGGGTTCGATGGCATAGAACTCATCTGACACGCCGTTGGGCAAAACGCGGCAATCGGCCTTGGGGTTGAGCGCCTCGATGGTGCGCTTCATGTCATCTGTGAGCACCACGAATTGCTCATACCAACGCACGCCGAGGTTCTGTCCCCAGTGAAAGGGCAACTTGAGCTGGCGGGTGTATTCGTGCGCAAAGAACCATTGCACCGAGGCAATGAGCGGCTTGTCGCGACGGCGAAACCAGGGCGTCCACGTGGCCGAGCACGGCGGCATGAAGTCTTCAACCAGCAAGTCGTAGTCGTACTGCCGCACGGCCCTGGGCAGGCTGGCCAAGTAGGTGATGTGGTGGGACGAGCCGTGGTTGCGGATCTTGCGGCCCAGGCGCGCGTACTGAATGCCTTCGCGCTCCTTGGTGGGCGTTGAGCCTGGGAAGGTGGGCGTCAGCACCGTCACTTCGTGGCGGCGCGCCAGACGCCGGTAGATCTCGAAGGTGCGCACGGGGCCACCACCGGACAAGGGGTTGTCCATGTCGTCGGGGTCGAGGTGCAAGATCCTCATGCGCTCACCTCTTGGTTTTGATGCGACTTGTGGCGCCACTGCATCCAGTCACTGCGGTGCATTGGACCCAAGGCCCCGGTGACCACAGCCAGCACCGCATGAACCACGCACGCCATTGCCAACGACGCACAGACCTGCAAGGCGGGCGATGACGAGATCTGCACGCCACCCTGGCAGCCGTACAAGAAGCACGCCACGCTGACGGCGGTGGTGAAGTAAGCCCGCCCGGCCTGGGTCAGCAAGCCTTGAACACCCAGCTCGCGCTGCGCCCAACGCAGGCGCCACAGCAAGCGCAGAGCCAAGCCCGCCACCACCGCCCAAGCCGCGCCAACCGGACCGAGCCAAGGCGTGAGCAAGGCCAGGCCACTGGCCAGCGTGACGAGGCCGATCACCATGGCCCGCAGATCGTGCTTTTGCGCGTGTGCCGCCAGCATCGTGCTCGACAGCAGTTGGTCAATGGCGGTGAGCCACGAAGCGAGCAACAGCGCCTGCAGCACGGGCACGCTGCCCCACAAGGCGCTCGCATAAAGAACATGCACCACAGGAGACACCAAGGCCATGCCCGCCATCACGAGGGGTGCGCCCAGCAAGATCCACCTCAGGGCACGGGCCAAGGTGGCCGCAAACAAGGCCGCATCGGTGACAAACAAACGCGAGAGCACCGGGTACACGATCATCAAGGCCATGGTCGACACCATCAAAGAGGCCTCGTAGAGCTTGGCTGCAGCGGCATACACCGCCACGTCTTCCAGACCACACAGCTTGGAGAGCAGCATGACATCGATGCGGCTGCACGCGGCAGCGACCACCCCGATGAACAGGTAGGTGGGTGTGAGCCGCACGTAACGGGCGAGCCGTTCTGAGGTGACGCGCGCCAAGGTGGGCGACGGCAAGCTGCCCGACCAAGCATAGGCTGCGCCGGCCAGCACACGACCCGCCAAGAAGAAAGCGAAGACACCCGCCAGGCCCCACCCCTGCCAGAGGCTCAGCGCTGCACCAATGACGCGCCAAGCGTTCTCCAACAGATTGACGGCGGTCAGTACCTGCAGTTGCTCACGGCCCACCAAGCTGGCCTCGGCCACCAAAATCCACGCGCTGGGCAGCATGGCCAAGCCCAGCAAGGTCAGCGGCAAGGGCAGGCTCACCCCGGGCACCAGCCACGCGCACGCCACGATCACCACGGCCATCACAGCGCCAACGACCGTGGCAAACACCGTGGCCACACTGATCTCGTCGGCTTGATGGTCTGGGTGCGCCGCCATCTCGCGGATCACGTGCACATTGAGCCCCAGCAGCGGCAGCATCTGCAAGAAAAGGAACACGCTCATCAGCAGCGAAAAGCCGCCCAGATCCTTGGCCGACAGGTGGTGAGAGAGCAGCCAGAACAGCGAAAAGCCCAGGCCAGCGACGCCCACCCGCAAGGCGGTGACCGACATCAATTTGCCCAACATGCTGCGCACTCTCATGGCGTCGCCTGGCCGCTCAGCACGCCGGCTTGGTGCGGAGCTGTTCCAACCGGGCGCAAGCGCGTCAGGGCTTGCAGAAGGCCCGCTGTGAGCCAAAGCAAGAACACGCGGATGTCGACGTCGTAGTTGTCAGAGGCCAAGAACAGCATCTGGCTGATCAGTGCGCAGCCCAGACCCATGCCCAAGCCCATGGCACCGGGGTCGCGCCACCGCGAGACAGGCCAGGATTGCGCCGCCATGCGAAAGAGCAAGTAGCACCAAAAGAGCAAAGCGGGGATGCCCATCTGCGCCGCCACCAGCAGGTAATGGTTGTGCACCACCAGCTGCAGGATCATGTCTTGGTACTCTTTGGAGATTCCACCCCAGCGTGGCCCACGGATCTCGTGCGCCGCCCGGTTGTAGGTGCCAAAGCCCACGCCCGTGACCGGGTGCGCCTGGATGATGGCAAACGCCTGGTCGTTGAGCACCAAGCGAGATTCGGTGGAGCGGTCGTCCGGCTCGGTCAGCCGGTAGATGATTTGCGGGTAGGCAGATACGACCGCACCCAAGGCCACAGCGCCCGCCAGTGCAGCGCCCAGCAAGTGGGTGCTGCCGATCAGGCGCAAGCGCCAATACACCACGCACACGGCCAGCACACCCAACAAAGCAGCGGCCCAGGCGCCACGCGACAAGGTCAACAACAGCAACAAGCCCGTGGTACCGGCGACACCCATGGCCGCAAGCCACGCCTTGCGCGACATGCGCGACGGGCCCAGCAAGGCCAGCGCCAGCGAGGGGATCAACAACAGCGTGAGGTAGTCGGCCAGCGCATTGGGGTGGTCAAAAGCGCCCACGGGCCTGAAGGCCGATGCGCCCACATCGCCATAGTTGAGTGTGCTCAAGGCGCTTTGAGAACCCTTCGAGCCGGGCAAAGGCAAGTAACTGTGGGTCACCATCTGGCCGGCCACATGCAGCGTCTGCAAAGCCAAACCAAGGACGACTGCCTTGAGGATGCTCACGATCTCCTGCATGCTTTGCACCGCATGAGAGACCGCATAAAAGGCCAGCACGCTCAAGCTGTAGGCCACAGCGGTGGCAGCCAGGGTGACTTTGTTGCCCGGGGCGTTCAATGCAGACACCCAGATCCAGGCCAAAAACACAAAGGCCAAAGCGTCCAGCCGCGTGACCTGCAGGGGCACACGCCGCACCAACAAGCGTTCGATGCCCCAACTCGCCAACAGCCCCAGCAAAGCCAGGTGTCCCACACTGAGGTAAAGACCGGGTGAGTAAAACTCATCCACGGGCGGCACGATGGCCTTGCTCAGATCGAAGGGAGCGACCAAAAAAAGCAAGACCAAAAAATAGCGCCGCAGCGACCCCTTGAACCACACCATGCTGCTCAAACCCAGCAAGGCGACCAAGATGGCGGCAGGCAGCGCCACAGACTCCGCGCCCATCAAAAGCAGCAGCACGCCCACCAGCGTCCCCAGCAGGCCGCTGATCGCCAAGTGGCCGAGTTGGCGCAACAGGTCTTCGTGCTTGCGGGTCATGGCCGAGCGAGGCTGGGCACTCAAAGCACCCAGCGGTACAACCACTCGGGCACGTAGTCGGGGCGCTGGTTGAGCACCGTGCCCAACAAGCGCTCGACCGGGATCGGATTGGCCGCCAAAGCGCCTTGCACCACCTCACGGCGCGTCGACTTGGCATTGACCACCAACAAGGCGCCATCGGCATGACGGGGCAAAGCGCCGCACTGCGCCAGCGATGGGCCATCGATGATCACGAGACTGAAGTGCTGACGCAGCGTGTTCAAGGCAGCTTGCACGGCCTCGGGTTTGAAGAGCGTCTCCACACGTGTCTGCGTGCCAGCAGAGATCTGGCTGAGGTTCTCGGTGCGGGTGGCGCGTGCCATGTCCTCATGCCAATGCCCGGTGTGCACCAGGTCAGACCAGCCCTCGCCTTGGGGCTGGCGCGGATCGGGCGTGCAGCTCAGCAAGGCGACAGGCCCCATGCACTGTGCGGCCATGGCTTGTGCCAGCGCGTCGGCCACGAAGGTCTTGCCCTCGCCATCACGCGCGCTGGTCACCACCACCGCACGACCCGTTTGTCCGGCAGGCAACTTGCTCAGCAGCCTCAAACCCAGGCGGAAGAATGCGTCGTCGTTCATGCCTGAGCCTTGCGAAGATCATGCACAACGCCCAGGGTTTCCATGCCCAGGTAGCGTTGGACATCCTGCGTGGATTGCAGTCGGTGGTCAAAATACTCGCGGATGCCTGCCAGCAGCAAACCCAACGCCAAGCCCACCAAGGGGCCCAAAATGGCGAGCACCAGCTTCTTTTTGCTCTCGGGTTTCTCGGGCGCTTGGGCGCGCTCGGTGAACACCCGTGTCGAGGCATCGCCCTGCTCGCTGCTCAGGTAGAGCTCGATCTGATCGAGCTTGCGGCGCAGTTCGGTGTAGCGGGCCTCAGACAACGAACGCGTGCGCTCGAGCTTTTTGAGCTCGGCGTCCAGCCGCGCGCTGGCCGTGACCGAGCGCTTGAGGCGCTGTTCGGCTTGCGACAGTTGACGGCGGGCATTGCGCACCACCTCGGCATCGTCGGTATAGACCTGCCGCAGCTCATCGACCTTGGCCTCCAGCGCCACAGCTTGCGACTTCATCATGCCCACCGCAGAGCTGCCCCCCACCCGACCGCTGCCCAGCATGGTGTCCATGCGCAAGCCTTCGTCCAAAGCGACGGTGCTCACGCCGCCAGCCGAGTCACCCACCACCGACTGGTCCACGTCCTTGGTCTTGCCTTGGGCGATGTTGAGGTTGAGCATCTGCTCGTCGATCGCTTGCAGCTCGGCACGCGCCTGTTTCATCTTGTCGGTGACCAGGTCGTAAGTGGCACGACCCTGTTCGCGGGTCTGCTGAGCACCGTATTGCTGGTACTGCTCGACCAGGGCATTGAGGGCGGGCGCCACCAAGGCGGGGTCGCTGGCCTCGAGCTTGATCTCCAGCACGTTCGATGAGGTGTCTGCCATTTTGGAGCGCACCGCTTCGACCTTGACCGCCTTGAGAAAACCGTCCACCGCGTCGTTGAGCAGTTGCTCAGACGTGCGTGGCTTTGCCATGAACTTGCCCAGCAGCGTCAGCAGCGGCGAGCCGCTCAGCTGAGCAGGCTGGATGTTGAAGCGCTTGACGACCGCCTCCACGTTGGAGCGCGCCAGCAGCAGCTGCATTTCGGTTTCGATCTTGCGGTTGACCGGGTCGGGCATCTGCCCTTCGCGGTAAGCCGCGATGCCCGACAGGAATGAGGGCGAGCCTTGCTGATCGGTCTTGATCCAGATCTTGGCCGATGCCGAGTAAGCGCGCGGCTGCAGCGCCGCGGCCAGCAGCGCCAGCGCGCTGACCGTGACGAGCGCGCCCACGATGGTGCCCCAATACTTGAACCATTGGCGCCACAGGTCGCGGCCTGTGAACCCCGCGCCCGTGCTGGCCGCTGAGGGTGGAAAGAGGGGGATGTCGGCGTAACTCATGTCTCAGTTGTTCGTCTTTCTGAGGTCATAGACAAAGCCAAAAGAGCTGTTGCGCAATGGCGGCAGGAGCTTGAACACGTATTGGTCCAGGCTCTGACCCAGCACCGCCACACGGGTGGGCGGCAGCAGGACCACGTCAAACGGTTGCAGGGCGACGTCTTTGTCAGGTGCGTAAAGGTACTGGGCCGACAGGTGTGGCTCCACCACTTCGGCCGAGCCGGCCGAGGTGCGACGCAACACCACCAGGCGCTCGATGTCGGCCGTGGGCAGTTGCCCACCGGCTTGCGCCAGTGCCTGCATCAAGGTCATGCCCGGCGTGTAGCTGAGCATGCCGGGCCGGGCCAGCTCGCCGGTCACAAACACCTGCGGGGCTTGGAAGCTGCGCACCAGAACGGTGGGCTCCAGGCCCGCCAGACCCGCACGCCCAACGCCACGATCGGTGCGTACCGACTGCGATGTCGCGGTTCTCACCAACACAGACAACTCAGGCACGCGAATCACACGGGCATAGCGACGCTTGAGCTCAGCCTGAAGCGCCTCGGGCGACAGGCCCTCGACCTGAACCGTGCCGATCAACTGCAGCTGGACTTTGCCATCAGGGCGCACGCGCACCAGCTCATTGAGGCTGGGCACATAAGGGAACTTGATGTCGATCTCGTCGTTGGGGTGCAGCAGGTACTCGCGCTGCGTCCGCCCACCGGCAGCAGCTTGATAGCGCTCACGCACTTCGGCCTGAACGTCATCGGGCGTGCGGCCCAAAGCGTGCAAGGTGCCCACCACATTGAGGCTCACCTTGCCGTCAGGTCGCACGCGGGCCGTCTGGTCGTACTGGGGGGCATCGGGCACTTTGATGTCGACCTCATCGCCCACCATCAAGGTGTACGTGGCTGCCTCGGTGGCAGGCGCAGGCTGAACCACCGTGACCGGTCCGGGTTGAGGGCGTGGCGGCTCGCTGGCGCAACCACCGAGCAGACTCAGTGTGACGGCGACGACGCAGGAGGCGACGGTGGTCGAGAAAGCACTCATGTGGAATGTCGGGTCCAGATCGGATTGGCTTGCAGGCTGGTTTGCGCGGTTTGAGACGCACGGGCCACACTGTGCAACAAGTTGGCGTAGGCCCCAAGCACGGGGCCCCAGTCAAACACCTCGCGCGCGCGTCGCAGACTGGCCCCCCGCATGGCAGACAAGTCGGTGCAATCCGAGAGCATCTGCTCAATGGCCGCCTCGCAAGTGGCTTGGTTGCTGAAATACATCGCTCCCTTGTCCACCACCCACCGGTTGAAGGGATTGTCGTGTGCCAACACGGCGTTGCCTGCGCCCATGGCTTCCAGCAAGGACGGGTTGGTGCCCCCCACGCGATGGCCATGGATGTAGAACAGGCAGTTCTGACGCAGGGCCTCCACGACGGCGACGTCGTAAATGGCGCCGGCAAACACGACCTCGTCACTGGCCGCTCGCATCACTTCGGCATGGAACTCAGATTCATGCGGCACGTACTTGCCCAAGACCAGCAGCTTGACGCCGCGCTTGCGGGCCGAGAAAGCCCGCACCACCTCCAGCACGGAGTTCTCGGGCTCTGGCCGGGCGATCAATGTCGCGTACTGCCTGGGCAACAAATCCATGCCCCCGAGCAAGCTGGCGTCGGCCTGGCCCACCTCGACCGCACCGTAGGGAATGGTCGTGATTTTGCGCGCCGAGACCCGGCTGGCCAAGTGATTGGCGATCACGGGGTGATCGGCCACCAGGTGGTCACCCAGCCAGCAACCCATGCGCTCATTGAGGTACAGCCAGGCCTTGGCCATCGGACCCCATTTGGCGCGGCTCCACTCAATGCCGTCCATGTTGATCACGGTGCGCAGGCCGGCGAGCTTCAAGCGAGCCGCAAACATGGCCGTGTTGTAGCCCAGGATGAGCGTCACATCAGGGCGAATGCGCTGGGCGTGGCTGATGCAAGCCCAGTCAAAGCGCATGCTGGCCACAGGCGTGTCATGGCCAGAGGGAATGTGCACCCGGGCGACCCGCCCCCACATGCTCTCGGTCATGGCGCCCTCGCCATCCTCTTGGCAATAGACAGTGACCCTCCAGCCCTGCTCGACCAAGAACGGGGCCAGGCGCTCGGCAAAGGCCTCAAAGCCTCCGTGCGCTGCGGGCAACCCGCGGATGCCCATCAAGGCCAGGTGGGGGCGATGTTCAGAAGATGAAGGCATGGTCAGCTACTTTGCCCCTGGAGCTGGCCCAGGCTCGGGTGGTCACGCGACGTGTCGCTGCATGAAGTGCCGATGGCTTGGCGAATGCCTTCGTCAACCGCTTCAAACAAGGCTTTTTGCGCGTGCTGTTGGGTGAAGGTGTGATCGGTTTGGGGCATCACGGTCACGGCCATGTGCCGCTGACTTGTGAGGCGCGCGACGGCACGCCCCGCTTGCTCATGCACCATGGTCAAACCGGCCTCGCCTTCAGAGAAGATCAAGTGGACATGTGTGCCGCCCGCTGCAGCACGCAGCAAAGCGCCGTGCAGGTCATGGTCGAGCGGCAAACGCAGCCCGCGCGCCAAAGCGCGCCACGCGAGGTCCCATCGCTGCTTCAGGCGGCGGGCCATGGCCAGCAAGATCACCCTGGCATTGACCTCGCCACGCAGCAACTTGAGCCAGCGTTGGGGGTCGGTGAGGTTGCGCCCCACGTTCTGCGTGATGGCCACCACAACCGCCGCGCTGCCCTCGCCTGCCAAGGGCATGTTGTCTTGCCAAAAATAAACCATCTGGTTGATCGCCGTGACCGAGCGGACCGGCACGCCCTCAAAAGCGGCACCCAAGGCGTGGAAGGCCCCAGAGCACAAGCCGATCAGGTGCACCTGCTGCAAGCCATGCACCGTTTGCATGTGCGTGACCGCTGCCAAGATGTCTTGCGTGGCGTGGCGCAAATGCACCTCGCAGGCAGGCTCGCCATCCCTGGGCGGGCTGTTGCCCAGACCCGGCAAATCGATGCGCATGCTGACCCAGCCTTGCTCGGCCCAATGGCGCGCCCAGCGGGTGTACATGCGGTTGGTGCCAATGCGATGCTCCCCCCCGGTGTTGACCATCAACACGCCCACCTCAGGTCGGTTGGCCGCATCGGTCAAACCGCGCACGGGCAAGGTCAGCACGGCGGACATGGGCGATGCCGAGTCCAACCAGAAAGCCTCTTCGCGCAGCCCCCGCGTTGGCACGTTCACACGAGCTGCACCGTCCAGATCCAATGCCTTGAACTCGGTCCGCGCCTGCGGCAACTGGGCGACCCATTGGGTGATCTGGTCGAGCGCTTGCTGCGGCACCACCGAAAAGTGCGGCACCCGCAACATGGCGCCCAAGCCAGAGGCCTGAATGCGATCGACCTCGACGCCCTGGCTCACCAAACGGTCGTACCACGCGGCTTCGGGCGGCGCCTGGTCGGAGTCAAGCAGCAGCACACGAGGCGCCACGCGCTCGGCCAGGTTCGCAAGGTCAACGGTTTTGAGAAACTGCACATCGCTGGCGCTCAACACGAAACCGCCCGCCTCCAGGTCGTCTGAAGGCGCGGGCGCGGGCAGGCCGGTGCGGGCCAGCGTTGACAGGCCCCACAGATTCCACTCACGGGCAAAGACACGCCCCTTGATCGGTGCAGCCCAAGCCACCAGCGCCGCAACGTCGGCTCGCCCCTGGGTGGCCAAAGCGGCCATCGTGCCCCCCAAGCGGAAGCCGAGCACCACCACGGATTCGGCACCGGTGAGCGCCTTGAGGTGGTCAATCGCCTGGCCAATGCCCTGCGGCCAGGCCGCAACGCCTTGCACAGACGCTGACGCGGGAGGGTCCATCGAGTCACCACAGCCCGGGTGATCAAAGCGCAGACACGTGTGTCCGCTGCGCGCGAGTTGCTCGGCCTGCGCCAGCATGCTGCGATGCGCTGACATGTACTCTTGACCGTGCGTGGCACACAGCAGCACGGGCAAGCCG
>JAVLFO010000511.1:0-17225 GCA_046052805.1 Aquabacterium sp.
TACACTCGACTAGTCGTCGGCAGCGTCAGATGTGTATAAGAGACAGGTCGCGCATGGTCTTCATGCCGCCCAGCTGCGCCACTTCGAACAAGCGCGCCTCAGAGGCTTGGCTGTGGATCAGCCCACGGATGTCATCGTCGGCCACCATCAGCTCGTACACGCCGGTCCGGCCCTTGTAGCCGCTCATGCCGCACTCGCTGCAACCCACGGGGTGCCACTTGCCACCGCCATCTTGGCGCTTGCAATGCGGGCACAGCTTGCGCACCAGGCGCTGGGCCAACACGCCCAACAGCGACGACGACAACAAGAAGGGCTCGATGCCCATGTCGGTCAAGCGGGTGACGGCGCTCGGTGCGTCGTTGGTGTGCAGCGTGGCCAGCACCAAGTGACCGGTCAGCGAGGCCTGCACGGCGATCTGCGCGGTTTCGAAGTCGCGGATTTCACCGATCATGATGACGTCCGGGTCTTGCCGCAAGATGGCGCGCAGCGCCTTGGCAAAGGTCAGCTCGATCTTGGGGTTGACCTGTGTTTGCCCGATGCCCGCCAGTTCGTACTCAACCGGGTCTTCCACGGTCAACACATTGGTGGTGGCCGCGTCGACGGTGCTCAAGCCGGCGTACAGCGTGGTCGTTTTACCCGAACCCGTGGGGCCGGTGACCAGCACGATGCCGTGCGGCTGGCGCAGCAATCGCTTGAAGCGCTCAAGCGAGTCGCCGCTCATGCCCAGCGATTCGAGCGTGAACTTGTTCGCGTCGCCCTTGTCCAGGATCCGCAGCACGGCGCGTTCGCCATGGCTGGACGGCAAGGTCGACACCCGCACGTCGACCGCTCGGCCGCCAATGCGCAGGCTGATGCGACCGTCTTGCGGCAGGCGCTTTTCAGAGATGTCGAGCTCGGCCATGATTTTGAGGCGCGAGATCAGCGCGGCGTGCAAAGCCTTGTTGGGTTGCACCACCTCGCGCAGCGTGCCGTCGACCCGAAAGCGCACGGCCGACGAACGCTCGTAGGGCTCGATGTGGATGTCAGAGGCGCCGTCTTTGGCGGCCTGCGTCAGCAGCGCATTGAGCATTCGGATGATGGGCGCGTCGTTCGACGCTTCCAGCAGGTCTTCCACCGCAGGCAGGTCTTGCATCATGCGAGACAGGTCCACCGCGCTTTCAACCTCGCCGACCACCGCGGCGGCGCTGCCGCCACCACCGGCATAGGCCGTGGCGATGCGCTGACCCAAGGTGTCTGCACCTTCTTGTTCGATGCTGTTGACCGCGTAAAGGCGCATCACCTCGGACAAGGCAGACGGGGACACCCCCTCACTGGCCCACAGGGTCGTTCGGTGCTCATCGGCCTCCAGCAAGATGCCGTGGACGCGCGCAAAGGCGTAAGGGAGGGGGTGGCGCACAGCCATGCTCAGATGTCCTTGCTCACTTGGTGCCCGACGCTGGCGCGCCTTGCGGGGCGTTTTGCGGCGCGGCCTGAGGCGTCAAGCGCGGCACAAAGCCCGAGTCTGCCGGCATCACCACCGTGGGGGCGGGCGCCGAGGGCTCGTCCAGGGGCTGACGCACCGAAGGCATGCTCAGCTTGTTGCTCAGCTTGAGCGGCTCCAAGGTAGCGGCCTCATTGACCAACAACACGCTGCTGGGCGTGGGCGCCACTTGCTCTTGGCGCTGGCGCATGAAGTCGTAGCGGTCGAGCGTCACAGCGTTGCTGGCGTCTTGCGAGCGCATCACCACCGGGCGCAGGAAGACCATCAGGTTGGTCTTGTCACGCGAGCGCGAGCGGGCCTTGAAGAGGTTGCCAATGATGGGGATGTCGCCCAGCACAGGCACTTGCGAGTCGTCGCTCCCATACTGGTCTTTCATCAAGCCACCGAGCACCATGGTCTGCCCATCGTCGATCACGACCGTGGTCTCGATCGAGCTCTTGGTGGTGGTCGGGCCTTGTGACGAGCTGGTCGATTCCAGGTCAGATTTCTCTTGGAAAACCGTCATGCGCACGGTGCCGCCCTCGCCCACCTGAGGCTTGACGCGCAATGTCAGGCCCACGTCTTTGCGCTCCACCGTGGTGAAGGGGTTGACGGTGCCCGAGCTGGTGCTGGTCGAACCGTTGGTGTACGAGCCCGTCACGAAAGGCACGTTGCGGCCCACCACGATTTTGGCCTCTTCGTTGTCCAGCGCCACCATGTTGGGTCGCGACAAGATGTTGGCGTCGGCGTTGGTCTCGAGGAAAGAGGCCAAGGCGCCCAGGTTGTAGGTACCGTCGGCCATCTTGTGCACGTAGCCGAGGTTCAAGCCACCCAAGCCCGAGACGGCCGATTTGGACGCCCCCACCAGGCTGAACAGACCAGGGATGCTGCCGGTGGCCAGGCTGGTGCCCACACCCAGAACGTTGTTCGTGCCAGCAGCGCCGGCCCATTGGAAGCCCGCTTGTGCCAGCTTCTTCTCGCTGACCTCAACGATCATGGCCTCGATGTAGATCTGGGCGCGGCGGCCATCGAGCTGATCGATCACGGCACGCAGCTGGCGGTACAGGGCGTCGGTGGCCGTGATGATCAGCGAATTGGTGCTGGGGTCGGCCTGGATGAAGCCACCGGTTGAGGGTTGAGCCGAAGCCGACACAGGTGAGGTGGATTGCACCGATGCACCGGTGCTGGCACCGCCACCACCCATGTTGGCGGTGGGCATGCCACTGCCGCCAGCGCCCGCAGACGAGCCGCTGCCAGAGCCACTGGACGAGCCACCCGACGCACCACCCGCCCCAGGGAAGGATGCGCGCAACACCTGAGCGAGCTTCACGGCATCGGCGTTCTTGAGGTAGACCACGTGGATGCCACTGCCACCCAGACCGCTGGTGCCTGGGCGGTCCAGCCGCTGAATCAGGCTGCGGATCAGGGTCATGCGGGCCGCATTGGGCGCGCGCACCATCAAGGTGTTCGTGCGCGGGTCAGACATCACCATCGTGGCTTGCGTGGCCGTGCCGCCCGCGCCAGGCGCGGTAGAGCCATCAGCCAGCTTTTGCACCACCTGTGCCAGATCGGCTGCGATGGCGTATTGCAGCGGAATGGCTTCCATGTCGGTGGCCGATGGCACATCCAGCGCCGCGATCATCTGGGCGATGCGCTTGAGGTTGTCCGCGTAGTCGGTGATGACCAGCGTGTTCGTGCCCGCGTTGGCGTTGATCGTGTTGTTGGGACTGATCAAGGGGCGCAGCACCGTCACCAAGTTGTTGGCGCTCTCGTACTGCACACGGAAGATCTGGGTCAGCACCTGGTCGCCCGAGCGCTTGACGGCGCCAACGTCCACGGTGCCGGTTTGCAGCTTGGCCTCGGCCTCGGGCACGATCTTGAGCATGCCCGCCACCTCGACCACGCTGAAGCCTTGTCCGCGCAGGGCCGCCAAAAAGTTCAGGTAGGCCTCACGGGGCGTGAGCGGCTGGTCGCTGTACAGCGTGATGGCGCCCTTGACACGCGGATCGACCAGGATCTGGCGGTCGACGATGGCGGCCATGGCACGCGCCACGCCTTCGATTTCAGCGTTGACGAAGTTCAGCGTCACGGACGGTGCTGATTTCTTGGCCGCGACGGGCGCAGCCATGGCCAAGCCCAGGGGCAAGAGTCCGCCGGGCCCGAACGTCAAGGCCATGGCCATGACCAACGCCGTGGCGCGGGGGCGAGTCAACAGAGGATGGGTCTTCATGCCTTATCCGATCGAAATGACAGAGCGGTCGCCCTCACGGCGCCCGATGATGTTCAACAAATTGTCCAAAGCGCCACGGTCTGATTCACTGGCGCGCGCCTCACCCCGAAAGCGAAGTCCGCTGGGGCCGACGCCCCCTTGGCCGCTCAACTGCAAAGCGCCCTCTTGGGTGCTCAACAGAAGCTGCACTTGCCCCTGAGGGTCGGCATTGACGTCGAGTTGGTAGCTGCCAATGCGCTCGAGCGTGGTCACCCGAGACGACACGTTCTGCAGCGACACCGCGGCCTGTCCGTTCACCCGCAGGCGGCCCTGGACCCATTCAAACGACAGGTCATTGCTGGACAAACGCAAAGCGCCGCCGAGTTGCAAGGTGTTCCAGGGCGTGCCCAAACCGCCCAGCCAAGCCGCTGGCCAATGGCCGATCTCGCCAGCCGTCTGGGGCGCTGCGTCGGGCGAGGCTTGCAGCAGCACACGCCCCTGCGCACGCTGCCATCCCGGCTGCACCAGCAAGACCACCGGCGTGGGCATGCAGCAGTCTTGCTGCAAGCTCAAACGCACACCCAGACCTTGCATGCGCAAGGTCCAATTCAACCGGCCCGGCAGGCTGCGCGCATCGCGGCTGCCAGCGCCGCCGGTCAAGACAGCCACGGCGCTGCCTTGCCAGACGGTGCCCTGCGATTCAGCCAGCAGCAGACGCTGACCTGTGGCCACCACGACCGCTTGCGCCAACCAGCAGGCCGGGGCGTAGATGATCACGCCCAGCAAGGTGCCCACCGCTGCGCCCCACCAGCCCCAGCGGCGGCCGGCCTTGCGCATGTTCTCCCAGCGCGCCACCTCCAAGGTGGACTCCAGCCACCGGGTCGTGAGCGCACCGGCACCTTGCATCCAAGCAGGTCGGCGGTTGATGAAAGGCAAGCCAGCCATGGGTTGATGTGCCTCGTGTCAGCGGCTGGACGCCATGGGCGTCAGTGCCAGGACGATGTTGCCGGAGTACTGCCCGACCTCGGTTTGCATCAATGCCGCCTCGGTGGGCCGCGCGCGCGCCGAGCTGCGGGCGTCTTCCAGCCAAGTGGCCAGGGCATCGCCCGAGACCTTGTTGAGCGTCAGCGTGGCGCGGTCGCCTTGCAGAGTGAGTTTGGCGGCCTCGCCCAAGCGGTCGGTGGCCGCCTTGAGCGCTGCCTCGGCTTGCGCGGGCGGTACAGCGGGACGCTGGCGCAGGCCTTGCACCTCGTCGGCCATGCGGCGCATGCCATCGAGTTGTGCATCGGCTTCACGCAGCTGCGCTGGTGTTTCAGACAGCGTGCGCCATGCCGGACGGATGCCCAACAGCACGAGCAGGGCAAACACGGTCAACCACGCAGCGGCGGTGGCCATTTGACGCTCGCGCGGCGCCATGGCCGACCACTTGGTCTGCCATTCTTGGCGCAAGGCTTGGAGAGAAGAGGCTGAATCGCTCATGGCTTGGATGTGACGGTGAAGCTCAACCGCGGGGTGCGCGGCGCACGGTCAGACGGCCATCGGCAAATTCGAGCGCCAGGCCCGCGCCGCCCAGGCGGCCACGCAACTGCTCGATCTCACCCGGCCCCCATGTGGCGGGCGGCATCAGCACCAGGCTGCTGCCGTCGTATTGCAAACCGGCCACAGGCTGCTCGGCAGGCCAGGCCACGGCCAGGGCGCCCATCAAGGCTTCCAGGTCGTTGTCGCCCGCTTGTCCGGCCAGCGCGCGCAGGCTTTCGGTTTCTTTTTGCATCTGGGCCTGTGCGTCCAGCACCGCCACCACCTGAGGGTGAGCGGCTTTGAGCACCTGGATCATCTCGGCTCGCTTGAGCTTGACTTGCTGCTTTTGGTGCCAAGCCCACAGGTTCAGCCCCAGCACTTGGGCCGCCACCAGCGCCAGCACGCCCACACGGGCGGGTCGCCACTGAGGGCTCATGACGCGACGCCACTGGTCGGTCACAGCGTACAAGCCTTTGCTGCGCGCCGTCAGCTCGAATTGCAACAGGTTCCACAGCGAACGGGCGGCCAGCAGCATGTGCTCAGGCTGGCTCTGCACGGTCACGGCACGCCCCAACCAGCGCTCGGCGGGCGAGGCCACCGGTGGCGTGGCAAAAAAGCGCGCCTGTACGGGCAGTGGATCGGGCAACAGGCCACGCGCCAAACTGCCCGAGACGGGCCATGTGGCCACGCCGTCAGCGCTCGACCAGGTCAACAGCATCTCTGCGCCAGACTCGGCCTCACTGCCGCCGGTGTCGTGCACCTCATGGAAGTATGCCGATGCGGGCTCGTCGGGCGACACGCCAGGCACCACGCGCTCGACACGGACTTTGGCTTTTTCAAGGGCCATCAACTGGCCTGTCAGCCAGGTGTGGTTCACGGCGGCAATCCAGGTGGGTTGCCCAACCTTGGCCATGGGCGCCACGGCCAGGTGCATGTCATCGGGGTCGTCCAGCAAAGCCTCTTCGAGCATGCTGGCCAGGGCCGCACGCAAGCGCGCCTGCGGCGCTTTCGGAAGGGTCAATCGGTGCCAGCTGATGTCGGTGGCGGCCATCACGGCCACCACGCTGTCTGCCGCAGGCAACAAAGGCGCCGTGCAGCGACCTTGACGCAGCACCGACAGGCCATCGGCGCTGAGCACGTAGCTGTACTCCTTGGGCGCAACGGGCGCGGCGGCAGCGCCCGCCTCGGCGGCGGCCTGGTCGGCGCCCAAACGCGTGCGCGCTGGCAGTTGAATGATGAGGATGCTCATGCCCGGACGGTCAAGTGGTCAGTGTGTTGCAGCACCCAGCATAGATGCCACCGCATTGTAGGAGCGCCGAAATAGCGCCCCTTTAAGGATAGATACCTGTGTGTCAAATCGGGGATGGGCGCCTTCATGGGTTGGCCGTGGGCGAATCGGTGCGCTCCAAGCCCGAAAACCGCGACTGGGTGCGCACGATCACGTCGTTGCCGGTTCGCTGAACCAAGTGGCGCTGCTCGATCACGTTGTCTTCAAACCGCAGTCGCCCGCGCACCTCGAAAAAGTCGGACTGCACATCAAGATGTGCCGGGGTCCAGGTGGGCATGCCCAGCAACTCGGGCAACTGCGCAATGGTCTTGAAGGGGTTGCGTTGACGCGCCTGCACCAGCCGCCCGGCGCGGGCCAGATCGAGGTTCTCGACCGCGGCGATCACCTCTTTCGAGGCGGTGTTGACATTCACTTTGGACGCATCGGGCAGCAAGGTCAAGTAAGGGCGCAAGCGCTCGACCTGGCCTGCGTCCACACCCAGCCAAGTCAACTGGTCAAAGGTTTGGGGCAACAAAGGCGCCTGCAGCCGTCCGGCCTCACCACCCAGTTTGTCCAGCGCCGCGACCTCATCACCTTGCGCCGCCAGCGTGGCTTTGCGGAAAGCCCGGGCGATGCCATCGCCCAAGGTGGGCGACAAGCTGGCCACCTCGCACAAGCGCTTGAGGATCGCCACCTCGTCCGGGATCAGCTCACCATCGGCGCCCAGCACGTTGCGCAGGTTGTAGCGTGCAGTGGCATCGTCGACCTTGCCCGACAAAAATGCCTCCGGCGCATCGTCGTTGTCCGCGCTGTTGTTGTTCGTGTCAGAGGCCAAGAAGGTCGACAAGCGGGCCTCGGCCAGCGGGATGGCCCAGGGCTCACCCAGGTGGTCGTAGGGGTCGCCGCGCTTGTCCTCGCGCAAAATCAAACGCGCCCAGTCCAGCGCGCCAGTCAGCACCCAGCTGGCCTGCGAGCGCACGCGCTCGGCGCCCTCGACCTGCACCGCCCGCCACTGTTGCCACACCATCGACGAGGCCAGCGTGGCCACCAAGGTCACGATGACCATCGCCATCAGCAAGGCCGCGCCGCGCTGCTGACCGGAGGAGGACCGTCGGGAAGTCATGGGCATGTCGGCATCAGTTCTGATTGGGCTGGGGCGCCAACAACAAATCACGCGTGAGCGTGCCCGCAAAGCCACTGCCCTCGCCCAAGGTCAGGCGGCAGCGGATCGCCGCGGGCAACTGCTCTCGCGACACCGTGAGTGCGGCGGCCGCAGCGGCGGCATTAGCCCCGGTCTTGCCGGCGGCCGCGCTGGGTGTTTGCGTGACATTGCCGGTGGACTGGCAGTTCGTCATGGAACCACTGCGGAAGCAGTACACCTGCCACTGCGCCACGCCTTTGAGGGCGGTGAGCGTGCCCGCCTCTCGGCCCTGCAGCTGCATCGAGCGCAACCAGAAATCTTGCAGCTCACCGACACGTGACGTGGGTGGGCTGGCCCAGCGCAACCATCGACCCTCGCGCAAGGACCACACCACCACCTGCACCCCAGTGCCACTGCGTCGGGTCATGCGCAGGTTGGCGCCATCGAACTGCAGGCCCGTCACCACCAAGGTGTCCATCACCTGTGCCAGGTCTGACTCCAGCTGCGTCATGACCGACTGCAAACGCAGGGTCTGCTTGAGGTTGCCGTCGGCCACTTGCCGGGCCGTCGTGATCGCATCCACGCCTTTCCAGGCTGTGCCCGCGAGCACCGCCAAGATCAACAGAGACACCAGCACCTCGATCAGCGTGAAGCCACGGCTGCGCTCAGCCCTGCGGCCTGAGGCAGCAGTTGAGCGACGGGGTGGCGGCAATGGCGTCATGCAATGGGGGCTCAAAAACGGGGCAAGACGGTAGACAGCTTGACGATGGGCTGCTGTTGCTCGTCCATCACCTGCGCGTCGACGCGGCGGAAGTTCAGATTGGGCGTAGGCCGGATCACCATGTGGCCCGGGAGCTCACGCCCCAGTTGCTGGCAGGTGAAATCGCTGTCGCCCACTGGCGGGAAGATCTTGCCGAGCTTCAAGGCTGTGAGCTGGTTTTCGGCGCACCACTGCGCCATGGTCAGGTCGCTCATGCGCTGGGCATTGACGGTCAAGCCGCCCGCCGCTTTGATCCCTGCTGACAAGGTGATGGCCACGATGGCCAGCGCCACCAAGACCTCGATCAAGGTCATGCCGCGCAGGCGCGCTTGCATTGGCACATCACGGCGCACGCTGACCTCCCGCCAGGGTCGGCACAGTGCCATCGCCCGATTCGTCGCTGGGGTCGCCACTCAAGACCTCAAAGGGACTCAGGCCATCGGTGCCCACGATGATCTGCTTGTCTTCCAGCCTCAACACCAGGCTTTGCGCACCGATCACGGGCTCGGGGCCCAGCACGATGCTGCGCGCGCCCGACACCTCGGCCTTGACCTCGCGCTCCATCCACTTCAAGGGCGGCATCAGCGCGGGCGGCAAACCCAGGAATTGGTAATCTGCGTCACCGCCATTGGCCTGAGGCACCCACAACACCGTCATGGCCCCAGATCGCGCTTGCGTACGCGCCGACTCGAGCAAAGCGATCAGGCGTGCGGCCTCTCGCTCCAAGCGCGTCGTGGAGGTGTCTGGGATGGCAAACGCCACAACGGCCGTGGTGATGGCGATCATGGCGACCACCACCATCAACTCAAGCAGGGTGAAGCCCCGTGCGGGGCGAGCCTTATTGCCAGGAACCGATGTCGGCATCCCGGCCTTCACCACCGGCTTGGCCGTCTGCACCAAAGCTGAAGACATCGACCACGCCCTTCACGCCAGGGTTCACATACTGATAGGCCCGCGACCATGGATCGTTGGGCAGCTTTTCAAGGTAAGGCTTCCAGTTCGGAGGGACGGGCGAGGTGGTGGGCTTGGCCACCAAAGCCTGCAAGCCCTGCTCTGCAGTGGGGTAACGCTGGTTGTCCAGCTTGTACAGCTTGAGCGCTTGCATGAGGTTGCTCACGTCGGTACGGGCGGCAGTGACGCGAGCGTCATCGGCGCGGTCCAGCACGTTCGGGACGATCAAGGCCGCCAGCAAGCCAATGATCACCAGCACCACCATCAATTCGATCAGGGTGAAACCGCGTTGCAGGGCGCCAATGGCCCGCCGGGCCCGCAGTGGGGTTCGCGCAAACATCTTCATGTCCATTTCCGAAACAAACAGTCAAAGAACCAACAGACAGAGCCGCTGGAGGCCCGATGGTTCCGAGGGCGCAAGCATGCACGACACGGCGCCTCGTTCCATGCGGGATGAACCCGAGGTTCCAGGGTCAGTTCTCAGTGCGAAGGCCTTAGAACAACCATCATAATGGGGAGATCATGGCATCACGCATCTTCGCCCTCATCATTTGGGCCGCCGTCGCGGCGAGCTTGGCTTACTGGGGTTTGCGCTGGATGGCGCGACCCACCGGTGTCCCCGCCAATGCCACGCCTGTTTCAATGGACAGCACCGCGCACGGTGAGCTTCGCAGGCTCCTGGCAGGGCCGGCCAAAACCGCCTCGGGTGCCGCACAGGCCGACCCCACGGCGGCTTCCGCTCTGGCGGCACGCCTCAAGCTGATCGGGCTGGTCGCCCCTGGCGAAGGCCATCCCGGCGGCGTCGCTTTGCTGACGATCGATGGCAAGCCGCCGCGTGCGGTGCGCATTGGCGGCACCGTCGACGGCGACCTGATCCTCAAGAAGCTCACACAACGCAGCGCAGAAATTGGCACTGCCGATGGCCCCACCGTCGCCACGCTCGATTTGCCACTGCTGCCGCCACCGGCCACAGGCGCACTGCCTGCCCCCACGGGCGTGACGACCACGGGCGGCTTCGGCGCTCGCGCACCCACGAGTGGTGGCCAAGCCCCCAACGGTGCGAGCCCTGACATGGCAACACCGCCAGAGGGCGCGCCGCAAGGCATGCCGCCCGGCCAGCAGCCCCGCAGCAGGGGCAACCGCGTCAACGGCGCCTGTTTGGCGTCGACATCAGAACAGCGCCGCGCACGCAGCGCGGGCCCCACCGCCGGCTCAGCGCAAGAACAAGCGATACACCGGGTTCTGGGTCTCGTCCACATAGGCATAGCCCAGGCCACTCAAAAACGGCTTGATGGACTTGACCTCGGCCTTGGGCACCTGCAGGCCCACCAAGATGCGGCCGTAATCGGCGCCTTGGTTGCGGTAATGGAACAAGCTGATGTTCCAGCCCGGAGGCAAGCTGCTCAAGAACGCCATCAGGGCGCCCGGCCGCTCGGGGAAGATGAAGCTGTACAGCCGCTCGCCCTCTGCCAGCGACGAGCGCCCACCGACCATGTGACGGATGTGCGTCTTGGCCAGCTCGTCGTGTGTCAGGTCCACCGTGTCAAAGCCCTGGGCCTGGAACAACTTGCTGATCTTTTTGGACTCGCCCTTCTGGCTGGTGCTCAAGCCCACAAACACATGGGCTTGGCCCTCGTGTGAGATGCGGTAGTTGAACTCCGTGACGCTGCGCGGACCGATGGTCTCGCAAAAGCGCTTGAACGAGCCGCGCTCTTCAGGGATGGTCACGGCCATCAAGGCCTCGCGCTCTTCCCCCACCTCGGCGCGCTCGGCGACAAAGCGCAAGCGATCGAAGTTCATGTTGGCGCCGCAGTTGATGGCCACGTAGGTCTTGCCCTGGCCGCCATGGCGCTGCGCGTACTGCTTGACGGCCGCCACGCCCAAGGCGCCCGCCGGCTCAACGATCGAGCGCGTGTCTTGGTAGATGTCTTTGATGGCCGCGCACACAGCATCGGTGTTGACGATCACAAACTCGTCGACCAACTCGCGCGCCAAGCGCATCGTCTCTTCGCCCACCAGCTTGACGGCCGTGCCATCCGAGAACAAACCGACATCGGCCAGGGTGATGCGCTTGCCCGCCTTGACCGACTTGGCCATGGCGTCAGAGTCGCTCATTTGCACACCGATCACCTTGATCTCTGGGCGCACGGCCTTGATGTAGGCCGCGACGCCGCTGATCAAGCCGCCGCCGCCGATGGCCACGAACACCGCATCGATCGGGCCTGAGTGCTGACGCAGGATCTCCATGGCCACGGTGCCCTGCCCAGCGATCACGTCGGGATCGTCAAACGGGTGGACAAAGGTCATGCCCTTCTTCTGCTCCAGCGCCTTGGCGTGCAAGGCCGCATCAGAGTAGCTTTCACCCACCAGCTCGATCTGCACATTGCTGCCGCCAAAGTGGCGGACCGCGTCGATCTTGACCTGGGGTGTCGTGGTCGGCATCACGATGGTGGCCTGGCAACCCAAACGGCGTGCGCCCATGGCCACGCCCTGCGCGTGATTGCCCGCCGAGGCGCAGATCACGCCCTTGCTGAGCTGTGCTTTGCTCAGCTGCGCCATTTTGTTGTAAGCGCCGCGCAGCTTGAAGCTGAAGACGGGCTGCTTGTCTTCGCGCTTGAGGTAAACGGTGTGGCCCAGTCGGCGCGACAAAGCCTTGGCCTCGTCCAGCGGCGTTTCAATGGCGACGTCGTACACCCGGCTGGTCAGGATCTTTTGCAGGTAGTCCTGAATGGTCAAGGGCTTGGCTTTGCGAGGGGCTGCAACACGCGTGGGCGTGGCTTTCTTGACGGGGGCCGAGGCTTTGCCTTGGCTGGCGACAGCGCGCGCTGTGGACATGGGGATCGAGCTCCAGAACGGAATGGTGCAAATGCAGGCCTAGAGTCTAGGGCACCCGCTCGCAGCATGGGCCACACTGCGCCCCTTCAAGTGCCCGTCCACGAGCTTGGCCACATGCCACTCTTGCCGCAAGCGGGCGCGCCGCCTGGCCCAGCCACGCAGCCCGGGCAGCTTGGCAAGAGCGCCCGTCCACAAGCGGAGGGGGGCAATCACCAGCAAGGGATACCAAGGCAGGGCAACAGGCAGACCCAGCCTGCGCACACCCTCGGGGCCAATGAACCAACGGGCCACGCTGAGGTGGCACGCCCACTCCAGGCGCCGACGCCAGGCGCCCCCTTGCGCCCCCGCCCGCTCAAAAGGTTCGGCCATCAAGGCCTTGGCCAACAACTGGCTGCTGCTGTCAGGCGGCGCTTGGCTCAACAGGTTCTGGTAGAGCGCCACGCGCCCCTGCTTTTCGGTCTCGCACAAGAAGCGTTCGTCCAAGCCCATCAACCAAGCGATGTATCGCCACAAATGCATCACCGCCAGCGACTCAGACGGCGTGATGCGCATGCCCATCATGCGCAAGCCCAAAAGCTGGACCACGCTGAAAGCGAGGTAGGTCACTTGCAAGTCGACCTGGTTGATGGCTCGGCCCAGGTATGCGGCGTCCCATCCGGGCGACTTGTCCAGCCGGCGGCGAACCATCGCGTGCATGATCCGCACCTTGACGGTGGCCCGAAAGCCTTCGGCACCAGGCGCGAGTCCGCCGTCGGCTGTGCATGCCATCCACCACTGGCCCGTCTCGGCCAAGCGGCGTCCTGCGCCGCTGTGCAGGGCGCCGGTCATCATGAGCGCCTGGTTGATGGCCGATGCTTGGTAGCCCGCCATCAGGCCGGCGTCGCGCAACACCATCAAGCCATGTCCGCCCGTGCTTTGCATGAAGCGCGCACCACGGGCCAATAGGCGACGGTCCAACCAATGCGGCTCAGCACGTGCGGCCCGCAGCAGGCGCGCCACAGGCTTCGCGCTTTCATCCACCTGGGCCTCAGGGGCAAGCAACAGGCGGTCGATGGCCGCCCAACCATCCCGCATGCCCACTTGGCCGAGCCAGTCCGCCACGTCGTCGGCCAAAGGATCGCCCACGGTCAAGGCATGGCCGAGTTCAGCCCATTGCGCCGCACTGGGAGAAGGATCGCCAGCGATGGTCCGACGCAAACGATCGGCCAGCAACTCGGCCGCAGCCAAATCAACACCATGGCGCGAAGGCCAGGTGACGCCCGGCTCGTGCAGACCCTCTTCGTGCGCGCCCCATGCGCGCGCGCCCATCGGTGATGCGCCCATTGCCATGTTCCCTGTACGGTCAGTGTCCAAAGCGCGAGGGGAGCACGGCGCAAGCAACCAGGTGCCGGCGATCGTCGTGGGCGTGACAGATGCGCCCTCGCTGCGCCATTGTCATCGCTTTTCACATCGCGAACGTCCGTCCTTGGGGTGATGCCGCACAGGGAGGCAAAAAACAAAAAGCCCGCAAATGCAACGCACTTGCGGGCTCTCACAAGGCCGAAGCCTTGAGATCAAAGTCAGATCACTTCTTGCGCAAACGAGCCACGGCCGCCAGTTGGGCCACCATGATGGCCAACTCGCCTTGTGCCTTGGCCAGATCCAGCTCGCCCTTGGCGTTCTGAACCGCTTCTTCGGCCAAACGCTTGGCTTCGTTGGCTTTGGCTTCATCGAGGTCCTTGCCGCGAATCGCGGTGTCGGCCAAGACGGTCACGCAACCAGGCTGCACCTCCAGGATGCCACCGGCCACAAAGACGAACTCTTCTTCTTTGTTGTCGGCGCGCTGGATGCGCACGGCGCCCGGCTTGATGCGGGTGATCAGGGGGGTGTGGCGCGGCAGAATGCCGAGCTCACCCACCTCGCCCGGCAGGGACACCAGCGTGGCTTCACCCGAAAAGATCGACTCTTCGGCGGAGACAACGTCAACGTGAATGGTGGACATATCGAGCTTTCAATTGAGGTTCAACGATTGCACCGCGTTCAACAACGCAGTTGAGCATGTGAAAGCGGTGCGGGAAGCAAGCGATCGGTTCGGGGTCAAGGCGCCGCGCACAGACATAGCCCAGCTATGTCGAGCACGGCAACGCCGAACCCGGACCGACTCGCGCTGCTTACTGCATCGCTTTCGCTTTTTCGAAGGCTTCGTCGATCGTGCCAACCATGTAGAACGCTTGTTCTGGCAGGCTGTCGCACTCGCCAGCCACGATCATCTTGAAACCACGGATGGTTTCCTTCAGAGGAACGTACTTGCCTGGCGCGCCGGTGAACACTTCGGCCACGTGGAAAGGCTGCGACAGGAAGCGCTGGATCTTACGAGCGCGCGCCACCAGTTGCTTGTCTTCAGGAGCCAGCTCGTCCATGCCCAGAATGGCGATGATGTCGCGCAGTTCCTTGTAGCGTTGCAGCGTGTTTTGCACGGCGCGGGCCACAGCGTAATGCTCTTCACCGACCACGTTGGGGTCCAGTTGACGCGAGGTCGAGTCCAGTGGGTCCACAGCGGGGTAGATGCCCAGCGAAGCGATGTCACGCGACAACACCACGGTGGAGTCCAAGTGAGCAAAGGTCGTGGCTGGCGATGGGTCGGTCAAGTCGTCCGCAGGGACGTAGACGGCTTGGATCGAGGTGATCGAGCCGACCTTGGTCGAGGTGATGCGCTCTTGCAGACGGCCCATTTCTTCGGCCAGCGTAGGCTGATAGCCCACAGCCGAAGGCATGCGACCCAGCAGCGCGGACACTTCGGTACCGGCCAGGGTGTAGCGGTAGATGTTGTCCACGAAGAACAGCACGTCCTTGCCTTCGTCACGGAAGGACTCAGCGATCGTCAGACCGGTCAGAGCCACGCGCAGACGGTTGCCTGGGGGTTCGTTCATCTGACCGTAAACCATCGCCACCTTGGACTCGCCCAGGCTCTCGAGGTTCACAACGCCAGAATCGGCCATTTCATGATAGAAATCGTTGCCCTCACGGGTACGTTCACCCACACCGGCAAACACGGACAGACCCGAGTGCGCCTTGGCGATGTTGTTGATGAGTTCCATCATGTTCACGGTCTTGCCCACACCGGCGCCACCGAACAGACCGACCTTACCGCCCTTGGCGAAAGGCGAGATCAAGTCGATGACCTTGATGCCGGTTTCCAGCAGTTCTTGCGATGGCGACAGTTCGTCGTACGCAGGAGCCTTGCGGTGGATGGGGGCGGTTTGCGTCTGGTCCACGGGACCACGTTCGTCGATGGGCGCGCCCAGCACGTCCATGATGCGACCCAGCGTGGCCGGGCCCACAGGCACGGTGATCTGAGCGTGCGTGTTGAACACGGTCATGCCACGGCGCAGGCCGTCGGAAGAACCCAGCGCGATGGTACGGACAATGCCGTCGCCCAACTGCTGTTGCACTTCGAGGGTCAGCGCGGAGCCTTCCATCTTGAGGGCGTCGTACACCTTGGGCATCTGGCTGCGTGGGAACTCCACGTCCACCACCGCGCCGATGCACTGAACGATCTTGCCCACTGTTTGCGTGTCAGCCATTTTTCGTTCCTTCAATCAATTCAAAATCTTCGGATCAGACCGCTGCCGCACCGGCGACGATCTCGGACAGTTCGGTCGTGATGGCGGCTTGGCGGGTCTTGTTGTAGACCAGCTTCAGTTCCTTGATCACATTGCCAGCGTTGTCGGTGGCGGCCTTCATGGCCACCATGCGAGCAGACTGCTCCGAAGCCATGTTCTCGGCCACAGCCTGGAAAACCAGCGCTTCAACGTAACGCACCATCAGGTCGTCAATGACCACCTTGGCGTCCGGCTCATAGATGTATTCCCATGCATGAGTCGACTCGCCCTGGAACGCATCTGCCTTGAGCGGCAGCAACTGTTCCACCAGGGGCTCTTGCTTCATCGTGTTGATGAAGCGCGTGAAGCACAGGTAGACCGCGCTGAGTTCACCTGCGGTGTATGCATCGAGCAAGACCTTGACCGGGCCAATGAGCTTTTCCAGATGGGGGGTGTCACCCATGCCGACCACTTGGGCGACGACGTTGGCACCGATCCGGTTGAAAAAGCCCGTGGCCTTGTTGCCAATGGTGACCACGTCCGACTTCACGCCCGCACCCTCAAGCTCCTTGAGCTTGTTGGTGACCGCGCGAAGCACGTTCGTGTTCAAACCACCGCACAGACCCTTGTCTGTGCTCACCACGATGAAGCCCACCTTCTTGCCGTCTTGCGAAGGCAGCATGAAGGGGTGGACGTACTCGGGGTTGGCCTTGGCCAAGTTCGCCGTGATGTTGCGCACCTTTTCAGCGTAGGGGCGAGCCGCAATCATGCGATCTTGCGCCTTGCGCATCTTCGAAGCCGCAACCATTTCCATGGCCTTGGTGATCTTCTTGGTGTTCTCGACGCTCTTGATCTTGTTGCGTATTTCCTTGCCTACAGCCATGGTGCGCTCCTTTAGGCGAAGGTCTTCTTGAACGCGACGACAGCCGACTTCAGTTCAGCTTCGGCGTCTTTGTCCAGGGCCTTTTTCTCTTCGATCTTGGCCAGCAATGCGCCATAGCTGGTCTTGAGGAACTGGTGCAGACCAGCTTCAAAGGCCAGGATCTTCTTGACATCGACGTCGTCCATGTAGCCCTTGTTCACGGCAAACAGGGTCGCGCCCATCAAGGAGATCGACAGAGGTTGGTACTGCGCCTGCTTGAGCAGCTCGGTCACGCGGGCACCGCGGTCCAGCTGCTTGCGGGTTGCTGCGTCCAGGTCCGAAGCGAACTGGGCGAAAGCCGCCAGCTCACGGTACTGCGCCAAGTCGGTACGGATACCGCCGGACAGGCCCTTGATCACCTTGGTCTGAGCCGCACCACCGACGCGCGACACCGAGATACCGGCGTTGATCGCAGGACGGATACCGGCGTTGAACAGGTTGGTTTCCAGGAAGATCTGACCGTCGGTGATCGAGATCACGTTGGTCGGCACGAAGGCCGACACGTCGCCAGCCTGCGTCTCGATGATCGGCAGCGCGGTCAGCGAGCCGGTACGGCCCTTGACCTCGCCCTTGGTGAACTTC
>JAVLFO010000512.1:0-1552 GCA_046052805.1 Aquabacterium sp.
CGTCGGTGACCGGCAAAGTCCTCTGCGAAATCCCGCGCTCGAATGCCGCGGATATCGAACTGGCCCTCGACGCCGCGCATGCCGCCAAACGCGCCTGGGGCCGTACTTCCCTCGCCGAACGCGCCGTCATCCTGAACAAGATCGCGGACCGCATGGAGCAGAACCTCACCCTGCTCGCCACCGTGGAAACCTGGGACAACGGCAAGCCAATCCGGGAAACCATGGCGGCTGACATGCCGCTTGCCATCGACCATTTCCGCTACTTCGCGGGCTGCATCCGCGCCCAGGAAGGCTCGATTTCGGAAATCGACGCTACCACTGTCGCCTACCATTACCACGAGCCCTTGGGCGTGGTCGGCCAGATCATCCCCTGGAACTTTCCCATCTTGATGGCCGCCTGGAAGCTGGCGCCTGCACTGGGCGCGGGTAACTGCGTGGTGCTCAAGCCGGCCGAGTCAACGCCCATCAGCATCTTGGTGCTGGCCGAGTTGATTGCCGACCTGCTGCCGCCCGGCGTGCTCAACATCGTCAACGGCTACGGCCGCGAGGCGGGCATGCCTTTGGCGCAAAGCAAGCGCATTGCCAAGATCGCGTTCACGGGCTCGACGGCCACCGGCCGCGTCATCGCGCAAGCGGCGGCCACCAACCTGATCCCGGCCACGCTGGAGCTGGGCGGCAAGAGCCCCAACATTTTCTTCGCCGATGTGATGGACGCCGATGACGCCTTCTTGGACAAGGCCATCGAGGGCATGGTGCTGTTCGCCTTCAACCAGGGTGAGGTGTGCACCTGCCCATCGCGCGCCTTGATCCAAGAGTCGATCTACGACAAGTTCATGGCGCGCGTGCTCAAGCGCGTGGCCGCCATCAAGCAGGGCGACCCGCTGGACACCGAGTCGATGATGGGTGCACAGGCATCAAGCATGCAGATGGACAAGATCATGTCCTACATGGCGGTGGGCAAGGAAGAGGGCGCAGAGCTGCTGATCGGCGGTGGGGCAGCCAAGCTCGGTGGTGACCTGGCCGGTGGCTACTACATCCAACCCACGCTGTTCAAGGGCCACAACAAGATGCGCGTCTTCCAAGAAGAGATCTTCGGACCGGTGCTGGCCGTGACCACCTTCAAGGACGAGGCCGAGGCTTTGCAGATCGCCAATGACACGGTGTATGGCCTGGGCGCCGGTGTGTGGACCCGAAACGGCAACCGCGCTTACCAATTTGGCCGCCACATCCAGGCAGGGCGCGTGTGGACCAACTGCTACCACGCCTACCCAGCCCACGCGGCCTTTGGCGGCTACAAGGAGTCGGGCATTGGCCGCGAGACCCACAAGGTCATGTTGGACCACTACCAGCAGACCAAGAACCTGCTGGTGTCTTACGACCCGAACACGCTGGGCTTCTTCTGAGTTGGCAGCCGCATGTCGCCCGTCCCACGCGTCATGGCCACGCCCGAAGCCTTGGCCCTGATCCACCGGCTCCAGGCTGCGCATGGGCCTTTGATGTTCTACCAATCGAGCGGCTGCTGTGATGGCAGCTCACCGATGTGTTTGGTGCA
>JAVLFO010000513.1:0-1963 GCA_046052805.1 Aquabacterium sp.
AAGGTGCTCATGCCGCGTTTGTATCACCGATGAGCGCCGCTTGGCGCCGAAGGGGCCGCCCCGTTCAAGCAGACGCCGAGCGCTGGAACAGTTGCCCCGGCAGACGCGCGACCTGCCCCATCAGCTCAAGCTCCAGCAAGCGCGCGCCCAGCTCGGCCGGGCCCATGCCGGTGCGCGCCGACAAGGCCTCTTGGCTGACCGGGTCGTAGCCCATGGCGGCCAGCAGCGGGTCTTCATGGGCATCTGCGGCGTCCGCAGCCTCTTCGGCATGCGGTTGCGCCCCGCTTGGAGACTCCGATGGCACGGGGCCCAGGCGCAGCTCTTCCAGCACGTCTTGCGCGGTCTCAACCAGCTTGGCACCTTGCTTGATCAGCGCATGGCTGCCCCGCGATTGCGGCGAATGGATCGAGCCAGGAATGGCCATGACCTCACGCCCTAATTCGAGCGCCAGCCGCGCCGTGATGAGGGAACCCGATTGCAAGGCCGCCTCGACCACCAAGGTGCCGCGCGAGAGCGCAGCCACGATGCGGTTGCGCTTGGGGAAGTTGGCCGGCAAGGGCGGCGTGCCGAGGGTGAATTCGCTCAGCAGCAGGCCGTCCTGCGCCAAGCGGTGCGCCAGCGCCAGGTGCTTTTTGGGGTAGACGCGGTCCAAGCCTGTGCCCACGACCGCGATGGTGCTGCCAGGCCGCCCCGGCAAAGGCGCCGGCGGCAGGCCCTCCAGCGCGCCTTCGTGTGCCGCACCATCGACGCCCAGCGCCAGCCCAGAGACCACGGTCACGCCTGCCTGGCTCAATGCACAGGCAAACGCACGGGCGTTGTCGTGCCCTTGGGGCGTGGGGCTGCGGCTGCCCACCAAAGCCACCGCAGGGGCGTCTAACAAGGCCAAACGGCCCTGCGCAAACAAGATCAAGGGCGGGTCTTCGGCCTGCAGCAAGGCGGCCGGATAGCGGGCATCGGCCAGCGTCAAGGCGAAGCGCGTGGGCTGCCCATCGCGCCCGAGCGGTGCGGCGCCCAGCCAGTCGAGCGTGGCTTGCAGCTGCTCGGCCAGGTCTGGAGGCCCCTCGCGCAGCGACTTGGCTTCGCGCTTGGACACCAAGGCGGCCAAGGCATCGGGGGTGGCATCAAACACCGCCTGGGGCGAGCCCAGCGCGGCCAACAACTTGCGCGCGGTGCGTGGGCCAACGTGGGGCGTCAGCACCAGGCGCAGCCAGGCGCGCAGTTCCTCCTGATCGATCATGGGGTGTGGCTCTCAGCGGGCGCCAGCACGTTGGCGGCGCCCGAAGCCAGCGCAGGCTTCGCTGGCCCGCGTCTGGCAACAATCAAAACATCAAGGCTGGGTGAAGCGGTCGCCAGGTTTGACCGGCTCTTTCACGTTCATGATCAGCGCGTACGACATGCGGTCGAAAACGCGGAACACGAACAGCACGCCATGGCGCTCGTCAGGCAGCTTCATTTGCGGCTTGTCGGGCAAGGTCATGTCGCGCACCACGGCACCATCGCGCCACAGGGCCAGCACATGGCCGCGCTCCAGGCCATCGCGTGTGCCCTTGTTGAGGCTGACGATCTGGTTTTGCCCGGCGCTCAAAGAGTCGCCATAGATGGACACGATCTGGCCACCCACGGCCTGCTTGGGCGCGTGCGGGGCCAGGTTGTCGAACTCGCGCGGCGGCACGGGTGCGAGGCGGTCGCCCACGGCGGCCTCTTGACGGATCGAGTTGACGACGAAGGTGGACGGGATCACCACGGGCTGGCCATCGGCGCCGGTGCCTTCTGCGCCCTCTCGGACCAGGCCCAGCGTGCCCACGTACTGCGCCTCGTAGCCCAGCACCTCGCGGGTGGCTGGGTCGCGCAGGGGCTTGGGTTGACGGAACAGGCGCCAGTCGCGGCGGCCACCCAGCTCGCCACGCACGTAGGCCGTTTCGCCGCGCGACAACAACACGCGGCCTTCCTGTGTGGCGACGAG
>JAVLFO010000514.1:0-4998 GCA_046052805.1 Aquabacterium sp.
ATCGACAACGGCATGCTGACGATGACCAAGTGCTCCAAGTGCAGCGGCCACTTCGTCACCCACCCCCACGAGATTTCACGCCACTTTGTGTGCGGCCTGTGCAACCCACCTGCGCGTGCAGGCAAGGGCAAGGCAGCCGGTGGCATCCAGATGCATTGAGTTTGAATTTCTTGCTTGTCTCCTCCTAGCGGCACAGCCCTTGTGTGCCTTGCAAGGCCCTTCGTTCACCCGAAGGGCCTTTTTTTGTGCCTCAAGCCTGGGCGCTGAGCGCCCGCCAGGCCTGGGCCATGCGGGCTTGGCGGCGCATCAGGTCGAGCTGCGCCAGCTTGCCGCCCAAGGACGAGGGTGCTGTACCCCATTCGCGGTAAAGGGCATAGGCGTTGGTCAGCATGCGCTCGGGGGCTTGCCAGCGGGCAAAGGGCGTGGCCCAAAAGGTGGCGCTGCGAAGCACATCGTGCACCGACTCTTCGGGCGTGAGGCCGGCGCGGTGACGGGGCGCCAAGGCCTCTTGTAAAAAGCCCCAGTAATCGATCATGGCGCGCACATCGGCCGGGGTGGCCAGCGGGCCATGGCCGGGCACGATCATCTGGGGTCGCAAGTCCAGCAGGTGCTGCAAGGCAGCCACCAGATTGGCCACCGGTCCGGCCCACATCACCGGGGTCACGCCCACAAAAAGGATGTCGCCAGCGTAGACGGTGTGGCGGTCGGGCACGTGCACGATCACGTCGCCGTCGGTGTGGCCAGGGCCCACCTCGGTCAGCACCAGGTCAACCCCGCCCACACAAAGATGCCGCTCTTTTGAAAAGGCACACGATGCGGGTTTGACGCGCACGCCGCTGAAGTCATACGGGGCCAGCATGTCATGCATGTAGTGGCCCAGCGTGTCGATGTGCCCGAGCGGCACGTGCTTCATCAAAAGGGCACTGCGCTGCATGGCGCGCATGGCACCGGGCGAGAGGTGGTGCATCTGGTGCACACAGGCGTGCGAGGCGATGATCTCGCGTCCCTCAAAGAGCTGGTTGCCCCAGCAGTGGTCGCCATCGGCATGGGTGTTAATGACCACTTCGATGGGCGCGCGGCTCAGCACCGGCTGGCAGATGCGCAGCATCTCTTGGGTATAGGACAGGTCCCAGCAGGTGTCGATCAAGACGCTTTGCTTGCCGCACACGATCAGGCCCAGGTTGGTTTCGCCCCAAGAGCCGTTGGGCACCATCCAGGCGTGGCAGCCCAAGCCCAGGTCGTACAGGCCTTCGCGGAAGGTGGCGATTTCACGAAAGCGCGTGCGGGTGCGGCCCGGGCCAGCCAGCCAGCGTGCATGGGGCAGGGGGGCGGCGAAGCGGTGCGTGGCAGCCAGCATGGTCTGTCTCACAAAATGGTGTGTTCGGTTTCGCCGATGCCCTCGATGCGCAGGCGCAAGTGGCTGCCGTGGCGCAGCCAATGGCCGTTCTCAAGGGCGCAGCCACCGGGCAGGGTGCCAGTGCCAAACAGCTCGCCCGGGTGCAGTTGTTCGTCGCGGGCGACGTGGGCCAGCACCTCGCCCAGGCTGTGCTGCATGCCCGCGGTGGACGTGCGCGACACGACCTCCCCGTCGATTTCGACCGTGGCTTGCAATGCATTGACGCGGTCCAAGACCTGCTCAGCGGGGACGGCCACGGCCGACATGGCGTTCAAGAAGTGCTTGGCCTTTTGCGGGCCGAAGCCGCTGTCCATTTCTTCGCGCTGCACATCGCGCGCGCTGAAGTCGCACAAGACCACAAAGGCGCCGATGGCCGCCAGCGCCTCTTCTGGCGTCGGGTTGAGCAAGGGGCGCTTGAGCACGAAGCCCAGCTCGAGTTCGTAGTCCAGCGCCTGCGTGTACGAAGGCCAGGCCACCGGCGTGCCGCTGGGCACAAAGGCCAGGTGGTTGCCCATGTAGTACAGCGGCTGGCGATACCAAATTGGCTTGGGCTTGAAGGCCGGGAAGGTGCGCCGCGTCACGCCCTCGTACAAGCGCGTGAACGGGTAAGCCGCTGGCAAAAATCGCTTGACGTAACCGCGCGTGGAGTCAATGGCGTGGCGCTCATAGAGCATGCAGTCGCGAAAGGACTGCGGCTGGAATGGCAAACCAGGGTGGAAAGGTGCATGCAGCGACATCAGGCCAAACTCCAAAAAATGGCCCAGCGGAACGGGCGTTCCAGTTATCCTAGCAGCCTGTCGGAACATTTGTTCCGATGCCCTGCCCCTTGCGCCATGTCGTTTTCCCCCGGTTTTTGCCCCCCTGATTTGTCAGCGCCCCCCGCGGCCACCGCGCGAACGCCCAAAGCCCAAGCCACGCGCGAACGCCTGCTGGACACGGCCGAGCGCCTGTTCGCCGAGCACGGCTTCAACGGCGTGTCGGTGCGGGACATCACCCAACAGGCCGGCAGCCGCCTGGCCGATGTGAACGATCACTTCGGGAACAAAGAGGGCCTGTTCAAGGATGTGATCGCGCGGCGCGCCTGCCTGATCAACGTGGACCGCTTTGCCAGGCTGGACGCCATCTCACCTGGCTTGGCCACGCCCGAGGCCGTGTGCGCCTGGGTGGCGGCGTTCTCAGAACCGCTGCTGGCACGCGCACTCGAGAGCGAAGGCTGGCGCCACTACCTGCGCCTGATCGCCCGCCTGAGCACCACGCGCTCGGGCGTGCTGATGCTGGTGGCCGACCAGTTCAACCCCGTGGCCTTGCGCTTTGTGGCCCACCTGGGCCCGCTGTTGCCGAACATGGATGCGCGCCAACTGCTCAACGCCTACCAGTTCATGGTGGCTTGCGCGATGGCCGTGTTCGTCGACAACTTCCGGCTCGACACCCTGAGTGGCAGCGCGGTGCGCTCCAGCGACTTCGAGGCCAACCACGCCAACATGGTCCGCTTTGTGACGCACGGCGTGCTGGGCATGGCCGCTTGAGCGGCGCGGCTCAGGCTGCGGCGTCGACGATGCCCGCCATCCACGACACCACCATCTCGCGTTGGCGGCTCGAATGAGGGTGTGAGAGCAAGCCTTCCATCACGAAGGTGCCCACCGTGGCCAGCAACTTGGCTTTGCTGTTTGAGACGCCGCGCTGGCACATCTGGGCCACCAACAGGCCATCGAGCATGAGGTGAAACTGGTCGTGCCACTGCTTGATGCTGGGCGACTTGGCCAGGCGTGCATGCACCGTGTTGATCAAGGGGCTGACCTGCTCAAAGCGGGCCAACATCCACGTCAACTGCTCAACGACGGGCTTGTGGCACTCGTGGGCGTACTGCGTCATGGCCTCGGACAACTGCTGGTTGAGCACGGCCACCAGCAGGTCGTCTTTGCTGTCGAAGTACCAATACAAGGTGTTGGGCGCCACATTGGCTTGGGTGGCCACAGCGGCCATCGACGTGGCTTCGTAGCCTTGCGATAAAAACAACTGCAGGGCGGCCGCCTCGATTTCTGCCCGCTTGACCTGCTGGTCGATGTCCCGCTTGTTTTTTGCCATGGGGCGAGCATACCCAATCCCCGACTTGCGTGTTGAACACCATTCAAGATGTGGGTACGATCCAGCCTTGAACGTCATTCAAGAAACGCCCACGGACCACGCATGAGCACCGCACTCCACCCCATCAAATCCACCTTCGCGTTTGAAGGCACGACCTGTGCAGCCACCTTGAGCCTGCCCACGCCCGACGCGGCGCCCGGCAGCCTGCCGGCCGTGCTGATCGTTCATGGCTGGGGCGGGGTGCAAGACGCCATGACCACGCCCTTCGTGCGGCACTTCCTGGAAGCGGGCTTTGCCGTGATGGAGTTCGACTACCCCGGCTGGGGCGCCAGCGGGGGCTGGCCACGCCAGACGATCAACCCCTGGCAGCGGGTGCGCACGGCCGATGCGGCCCTGAGCCACCTCAAAGCCCAGGCGCAGGTCGACGCCTACCAAGTGGTGCTGTGGGGCACCTCGTTTGGCGGCGGTCATGTGGTGGACCTGGCCTCGCAGCACCCCGAGCTGATGGGCGCCATCGCCCAAGTGCCCATGCTCGATGGCTTGGCCGCCACGATGGCCGTGCCCTTTTGGCGCCGCCTGCAGTTCTTCGCCTGTGGCTTGATCGACCTGGTCAAACCCGGCCACCCTGTGTGCATCCCCACGCTGGCCCCGCCCGGCGAGTTCGGCAGCATGGACCGCGACGGCGCGTACGCCTTCCTCAAGCGCGGCACCACCGAGCGCGGTTTGCCCTACGACAACCGGGTGGCCGCCCGCTCGCTGCTGACCATGGCGTTCTACCGCCCGATCCGCCGGCTGCGCGACCTGCGTGTGCCCACCTTGCTCGTGGGCGCCACCAACGACACCGTGGCCCCCTTCGTGGCCAAGGCGGTGCGCAAGCACGCCCCCGCCTGCGTACAGACCACCTTGGTCCAGGCCAACCACTTCGAGCCCTACTTTGAACCGGTGTTCCCCGAGGTGATCGCCGCGCAACTGCGCTTTTTGAAGGCATTGCCACGCCACGGCGCCAAGCTGTGAGACGCGGCCCCGTCGCGTGAGCAGCACGCGGGCGATTTGCCCGATATGCTCAGCCCATGCTGCATGTGAAAGCCTTGGGCAAGCGCTACGGCGCCGAGCCCGTTTTCGAACACGTCGACCTGGACGTGGCCCCCGGTGAGTTCGTCGCCATCGTCGGTGAGTCGGGCGTGGGCAAGTCCACGCTGCTCAACGCCATGGCCGGCCTGGATGCCGTGAGCAGCGGCAGCGTGAGCGTGCGGGGCACCCAGATCACGGGCCTGGATGAACACGCGCTGGCCCTGTTCCGCCGGCAACACCTGGGCTTTGTGTTCCAGGCCTTCCATGTGCTGCCCCACCTGGACGTGGCGCAAAACGTGGCTTTGCCCTTGATGCTGCTGGGCACGCCCGATGCACAGCGCGTGCAAGCGGCCTTGCGCGATGTCGGGCTTGAAGGCCTGGGCGAGCGCCTGCCCCAACAGCTGTCGGGTGGACAACTGCAGCGCGTGGCCATTGCGCGCGCGCTG
>JAVLFO010000515.1:0-3613 GCA_046052805.1 Aquabacterium sp.
GATCTACACGAGCCTTATCGTCGGCAGCGTCAGATGTGTATAAGAGACAGATATTGCACATGCACCGTGGGCTTGCCGCGGCGCAGCACGTCGTTGTCCATGCAGGGCATGTCGTCGTGCACCAGCGAGTAAGCGTGGATCAGCTCGACGGCGCATGCCGCACGCAAGGCCGCCTCAGCGCCCACCGCGTTGTCCAAAGCACCCACGGCTTGGGCCGCTGCCTGCACCAGCAAGGCCCGCAGGCGCTTGCCGCCATCGAGCACGCCGTAGCGCATGGCCTCGCCCAAACCCGCCGGTGCCGACGCGGGCACCCATTCATGGAGCGCCGATTCAACGCGGGCCAGCACATCGGCCGACCAGGTGGCAAAAACCGCTGGCGTCATGCACCGTCCCAAGGCTTGAGTTGTCCGTCTTCGAGCAGCTTGACCTGCTCTTCCACCGCCTCCAGCTTGCCTCGGCACAGCTTGAGCAACTGCGCACCACGCTGGTAGCTGACCAGCAGCTGGTCCAGCGGCAAGGCGCCGGCTTCCATCTGGCTCACGAGCAGCTCAAGCTCTGCCAAGGCGGCCTCGTAGCTGCTGGGCAAGTCATCGGGTGAGGTGCTGCCTTTGGCGGCAGCCGTTGAAGCGGCGGTTTTGGCCATGTGCGTGCCCTGAGGGCCTGTTCGCGGGTAATCGCGTATTCTATTTCGGACGCCCCCTTTTGGCCCACCTCGGGTGTGAAGACATGGTCTTGGCACAGCCCCCTGGTCAGGGTGTAGCGGGTGCGGGTTTGGCGCAGATCAAACCACGGTGTTTGCCCTGATTGCGCCCCAGCGGGTACAATTTCAGGTTCCCCGACGACCGATCGGCGCCCCCATCCACAGACGGGCGTGCGCCGCAGATGCCGCCGGGGTTCAACGTTTTTGGCCCCCCGGCTGCATGCTGGGGATCGTTCCCAGCCCTTGAGCAAGCGACACCCGCTACCGGCGCTCACCCAGCGCCAAACGCTCGGTGCCGTCCCACTGCCCAAGGGAGGTTGACATTGGTTTTTGGAGATCCTGGGGATCATGTCTGACCTGAGTCCTGCGCTCAACGCCCTTCGCCGCAGCAGCGAGTTGCTGGATGCCTCGCATCCCGCCACGCAACTGCCCGTATCCGCCTACTTTGACGAGGCGCTTTACGCTGAGGAGCTCGAACGCATCTTTCAGTCAGGTCCTCGCTACCTCGGTCATGCGCTGAGCGTGCCCGAGGTCGGCGACCACTACGCCCTGCCCCAGGAAGGCGAAGGCCGCGCCTTGGTGCGCACCCAAGACGGCATTGAGTTGCTGTCGAACGTGTGCCGCCACCGGCAGGCCATCATGCTGCGCGGACGCGGCAACACCAAGGCCAACATCGTCTGCCCCCTGCACCGCTGGACCTACAGCCACCAAGGCGAGTTGATCGGCGCGCCGCACTTCGAGCACGACCCCTGCCTGAACCTGAACCGCTACAAAACGCGCAACTGGAACGGCCTGATCTTCGAAGACAACGGCCGTGACATTGCCGCTGACCTGGCCGGCATCGATGCCCGCTTCAAACCCGGTGGCGACCTGGACTTCAGTGGCTACGTGCTCGACAAGGTCGAGCTGCACGAGTGCAACTACAACTGGAAGACCTTCATCGAGGTCTACCTGGAGGACTACCACGTCGGCCCCTTCCACCCCGGACTGGGCAACTTCGTGACCTGCGATGACCTGGCCTGGGACATGGCCGACGAGTACTCGGTGCAAACCGTGGGCGTGGCCAAGGGCTTTGACAAGCCAGGTTCGGCCACCTACAAAAAGTGGCACGACGTGGTGCTGCAGTACCGCAACGGCGAAAAGCCCACCCAAGGCGCCGTGTGGCTGACCTACTACCCCACCATGATGGTCGAGTGGTACCCGCACGTGCTGGTCGTGTCCAACATGTACCCGCAGGGGCCGCAAAAAACGCTCAACGTGGTGGAGTTCTACTACCCCGAAGAGATCGCCGCTTTCGAGCGCGAGTTCGTGCAAGCCCAACAGGCGGCCTACATGGAGACCTGTGTAGAGGACGACGAAATCGCCGAGCGCATGGACGCGGGCCGCAAGGCCCTCATGCAACGTGGCGACAACGAGACCGGCCCCTACCAAAGCCCCATGGAAGATGGCATGCAGCACTTCCACAGCTGGTACCGACGGGTGATGACCCAGGGCCGATGAAGCCCCGCGTCTCGCCCTACGCCCAGATGGTGCTGGCCACGGTGCTGTTTGCGCTGATGGGCGTGTGCGTGAAGTGGGCCTCGCAGGGCTTTGGCAACGCTGCGGTCGTGAGCGCGCGCGGTGTGGTCGGCGCCCTCATCATGGGCTTGATCGCGTGGCGCACCCGCACGGCATTGCGCACCCCCGTGCCCCTGATGCACCTCAAGCGCGGCACCGCTGGCGTGTTCGCCCTGTCGATGTGGTTCTACTGCATTGGGCAACTGCCCCTGGCCACGGCCGTGACGCTGAACTACATGTCGTCGGTGTGGATGGCCGTGTTCATGTTGCTGGGCGCCGCGTTCGCTGGCGGCAAGCGGGTTGACAAACGCCTGGTGGCCGCCATCGCCGTGGGCTTTGCCGGCGTGGGCTTGGTGCTGCACCCCACCATCGACCGCAACCAATGGCTGGCGGGGCTGATGGGCCTGTGCTCGGGCATCTTGGCAGCCATCGCGTATGTTCAGGTCACGGCACTGGGGCGCGCGGGCGAGCCTGAAGTGCGCGTGGTGTTTTACTTCTCACTCACCGGCACCGTGCTGGGCCTGCTGATCTGGCTGCTGCCCGGCGCCAGCAACCCCATCGATTGGGGCCACATCCCCGCCAGAGCCTGGGCCTCCTTGTTGGGCGTTGGCGTGTTTGCCACCCTGGCTCAGTTGTTGATGACGCGGGCCTATGCGCGCGGCAGCATGCTGGTCAACGCCAACTTGCAGTACCTGGGCATCGTGCATGCCGGCCTGCTGGGCACCTTGCTGTTTGGCGAGCACCTCACGCTCGATGCCTTGCTCGGCATGGCGCTGATCGTGGGCTCGGGCATGGTGTCAACGCGGCTCAAGCCGCGCTGAGCAGCACCGCGATTGCGCCTCAGGGTCGCGTCTCAGTGATCGCGTCTCAATGATCGTGCAGGCCATGCACGATCGAAGCGATCATCAACAAGCCCGCTGCCAGCCAAAAGATCTGGATGACGGTGTCGCGGCCGCTCAAGCGCTTTTGCAATTGCGGGATCAGGTCGGCCACGGCCACATACACAAAGCTGCTGGCCGCCACCACCATCATGTAGGGCAGGTATTCTTGCCACGGCCCGATCAGGTAATAGCCCAAGACGCCGCCCACCACGGCCGACATGCCTGAGATCATGTTGTAGACCAGCGCCCGCATGCGCGAGAACCCAGCGTTGATCAGCACGATGTAGTCCCCCACCTCTTGCGGGATCTCGTGGCCAATGATGGCCAGCGCCGTGACAAAGCCCAGGTGCGGATCGGCCAAGAACGCCGCAGCGATCAAGACCCCATCGCAGAAGTTGTGGATGGAGTCGCCCACCAGCACGCTCCAGCCGCCACGCCCAGCCTGTTCGGCGTCAAAGCCGTGGTGATGGTGGTG
>JAVLFO010000516.1:0-1787 GCA_046052805.1 Aquabacterium sp.
CGGACGTGACGCTCAAGGACTTTGCCGGATGGAGCGTGGTGTTCATGGGCACGGGCATGAGCACCAGGACCCTCGAGACGCTGGCGACGGACGTGGGCAAGACCAAGGTCGACGACTTCACCATGATCCAGCAGGCCGACTTCCCCTCGGCGGATCACGACGACGTCGTCGGCGTGCTCCGCAGACTCAATCTTCGCGGGGTCCGTGGCGCGGCCCTCGAGAAGCTCTTCGACGGTCCCCGACTGGAGCGACGTCCCCTCGCAGGCGCGGCGAGAACGGACGCAGACTCGCCCGACGTGGTTGGGCGCACCCGCGCCCTGCTCAAGGACTACGTCGTGGGCAGCCGCTTCCGCGTGCTCGCGAGCGTCGTGGAGCAGGTCGTGAACGTTCGTAGCGAGCCTCCCGAGGGGATTCTCGTGCGGACGATCCAGCGCGCGGTGCTCGAGCACAAAGTCGGTCTGGAGAAGCTCATTCGATCGCGCGTGGGCCCGCGCCCCGTTCGCGGGTTCGAGTCGAGCGTGACCGTGGACGAGCTCGAGGCGGCGTACACGGGCGCGCTGCTCACGGACGGGAGTGCGCACCTCACGCTGCCGATCAACGCGGTGGGCGACCTCGTCGAGCTCGGGATCGCGTGCGACTCGATCAAGGAGGACGAGATTCCGCCGCCCCCCACCGGGGTGGTTTCTACTCGCGCGCAAACGGGGGGGCCGCGCAAAGCCCAAGCCATCCGCGAGCGCTTCGTGGTCGAGGTGCTCGGCGAGCTCCTCTCGGATCCGGAGTGGGCGGGAGCGGCCGCGGCGCAGCGGCGCGCCCGGCTCACCCGTCTCTTTCGCGATCTCGTCGGGAGTCTCGGGCCCACGATTGCGGCCAAGGGCAACGTCGTGGAGCGGCTCATCCTGGAGCGCATCGCGGCGGCGGGACGCGACGGCGTCGCGGTCGGGAGTCTTCCCTTCATCGAGCCGTACCTCTCGAGCGCACAGGCCAAGGTTTGGGGCGCGGTCGAGCTCGGGGAGCGTCGCGTCGAGGCGGCGCGGACCGGGGGCCGCGACACCGTGGACGTGCTGTCGTCGCCGGACGCGTTGAAGCTCATGTGGGCTCCCGAGCCCGCGATGCGCCCGGACGCGGTGGCGATGCTGGGTCCAGCCCGCGGGATCGACGCGATCGACGCGCCGCGCCGCGCGCTCGTCGTCGCGTGCGCCGTGTACTCGGACAAGATCGCGCACGACAAGATGGTGGACCAGCTCCGGGCCGCGGACCTGTCCACGTCGTACCTCTCCAAGGAGGGCACGGTGTATGGTGCGGCCCGTGCATGGAGGGCGAGGTGGGTCCACGCGGGACTCCATCGGTGCGTGTGCGTGCGCCTCATCGTGGCCCTTCCGCACGGACGAGTACCGATCGCCCTCGAATCCAAGCTGACGAGCATGGACGGGCTCGAAGCGGAAACGCCCAAGGAGAGTGACGTTGTCATCGTCCTGGACAAGTCCAACGTGCACCTCGTGCTGGGCGGGCGCGAGGTGGAAGGGAACGCGGAGCTGTACGAGCTTCTCGCGGTCGCGACGCGGACCAAGGCGGAGGAGTGGGGGGGGGGCGGGGTCACGGCGCGAGAGGATGACGAGCGCGACCGAGGACGGAGGAGGAGGTGACCTCGTGAGCGTCAGGGCTTTGCATTGATGATGATGATGGTCATCGCGCGGGGGCGTGCTCCTCGTCCCGCGGACGGTCGCGCCACGCCCACGCCCATGGGCCTGTCTCTTATACACATCTGACGCTGCCGACGAACTCTAGGG
>JAVLFO010000517.1:0-3139 GCA_046052805.1 Aquabacterium sp.
GCGTGCCGACCACCGACGAAGGCGTTGCAGCCGAGATCGAGGATTGGTGGGACATGTTGCAGGCCGACATCCCGTCGCTGGCGACTTACCTGCAAATCCAGATGCAAACGCGCGGCCTGTACAAGGGCGAGGTCGACGGACTCATCAATGACGAGCTCGAGCGCGCGGTCAGGGCCTACAAGGGCGCGATGGGCTTGAAGGACGACCTCACGTTGGACGCTGAGTTCTTCCGCGCCTACCTGCTGGCCAACCACGCCGAGCTGCAACCCAAGGCCGTGGCGCGCCTGAAGGAAATCAACCTGGCGGAAGGCCCGCTGCCCACGGCACCGGTGCAAGTGGCGGCCGCGCAGCCCGCGCCGCCACCGGCCCAGGCCGCCGTGCCGCAGACACCTTCGGCCGCAGCGGCGAAAGCCCTGCTCACGGTTCAAGGCACCAAGGGTCCCCAGTACCTGTACAAGCGTGGCGAATCCCTGGACGTGGACGTGGCCGTGTCGAATCAGGGCTTCCTGTACTGCTTCCTGGTGGATGAGAACAAGGCGGTTTCCCAGTTCTTCCCCAACCCGGTTCAGCCTTCTGCGGCCGTGACGCCTGGCACACGCATGCTGTTCCCTGGGCGTTTCCCCTTCCAGTTCCTGGCCAGCAGCAAGGGCGCAACCGAGACGGTGGCGTGCTTCACCACGGCGAAGGATCTGGGAGCCAATGTCACGCTGCCCGGTAGCGTGAAAGACCTGCCGACACTTCAGCAAGTGATGGCTCAACGCGGCGGTGCCGGCACGGAAATGGGGGCCTTCGATGTCAAGGTCAAGTAACCGGGCCACTGGGCTCATGGTGGCGTGCGCCGTGCTGGCGCTGGCTTCTGGCCCCACGCTCGCGCAAGACTCGCCAACGGCTGCGTCGATCAAGGCCCTGCAGGACAAGGGCAAGGACGGCACCGATGCCGGCAAAGCCAAGCCGGCTTCGCCCAAGGACGCTGCGGTCAGCTCCTCGGTGCCCCGGGCAGGCAAGCGGCCATTGCTGCGTTGCTGGCAAGAAGGCAAGCTTGTCTACGAAGGCACCGGCATGTCCGTGGCTTCGCAGCAAGGAACAGCATCGATCGACCTGCGCAACGGCAGCGCCATGGCCGTTCAGATCTTCGACCTCAAGAACGGCATGTGCCTGCTGGACCACTCGCCCGAATAAGCCCGCAGCTGAACACCGAACAAGGAGCTCCACATGAACCAACACCCCTTCGCACGCGCTCTGGCCTCCGGGGTTTGCTTCGTTGCTCTGGCTTGCCCATTCGTCTTGCACGCTCAAACAACGCAAGTGCAGATTGACAACGCCAAGCAGTCCCAAAGCGGGGGTTTGGCGAATTCGCAGCGCGCCAATATCGGCAATGCCAGTGGCGACGGCAAGACCCAGGTCAACCTCGGCAACATGAAGCAGACGCAAAACGGCGGCCTGGGCAACACCCAGGAGGCCAACATCGGCAATGCGTCTGGAAGCGGCAAGACCAACGTCACCGTCAACAGCCTGTCGCAGACTCAAAGCGGCATGGGCAACATGCAGAAGGCCGACATTGGCAATGCCTCGGGTCGCGGCAAGACCGATGTAAAGGTGGGCACCGTCACGCAGAGCCAGTCGGGCATGGGTAACAAGCAGACCACGTCGGTGGGCAATGCCACCGGCAACGGCTCCACGAAGGTCACCGTCGGCAGCATCAAGCAATCCCAGTCCGGCCTGGGCAACAAGCAGAGCGTCGAGATCGGCAACAACTCGGGCAACGGCAGCACCAATGTGCAGGTCGGCAACGTCATCCAGTCCCAGAGCGGCCTGCTCGGCAACAACAAGGTCAGCATCGGCAACAAGTGAGCCGGCCCGGCCACCTCGTACACCGTCCTGAAGGGGGAATCACCATGAACACCCGTATCGCCCACGCCGTCGCACTTGCACTGGCCAGCCTGTCGCTGCATGCCGCCGCGCAGGTCAAGGTCTTCGAGCGCCCGCCGACTCTGGAAGAACTGCGCGCCAGCATGGCCGCACCGGCCGCAGCGCAGCCTGCGGCGGCCGCCACGGACGAGTCGAGCGGGGTGAAGAAGCGCGGCATCGTGTGGAACTCGCCCGGGACGCCCGCCAAGGCCAGCACCGAGACCGCCGCGCAGACGGCCCAAGGCACGGCACCGGGGCAGCAGACGGCTTCTGCCGCCCCGGCCCAATCGCAAGGCATCGCCCTGCCCATCAACTTCGAGCCCGGCAGCAGCCGCCTGGCCGCGGGCGCCACGTCCTACATCGAACCCATCGCCTCGCTGCTGCGTGCCGACCCGGCACTGAAGATGGCCATCGAAGGCCACACCGACGCCAGCGGCTCGGCCCAGCGCAATCTGATGCTGTCCTGGGACCGCGCCATGACGGTCTTCAAGCTGCTGGTGGAGCGCTATGGCATTGACCCAGTGCGCCTGCAGCCGGTGGGCAAGGGCTCGCAGGAACTGATGGACGCCGGCAACCCCGAAGGCGCAGCCAACCGCCGCGTGCAGTTCCGCCCGATCAGCGCCGGCTGACCGTCGCACGACGCGGGTCGCCCGCCCCTTTGGCCTGTATCCTCGCTGCATAGCAGCAGCGAGGCTTTGCGAGGCATTCATGAGCATCACCGTCTTCGTCGATGGCCAGGAAGGCACCACCGGCCTTCGCATCCACGAGTACCTGGCGGCACGCCGTGACGTCGAGGTGCTGCGCATCGATCCCGACAAGCGCAAGGACACGGCCGAGCGTGCCCGCTTGCTGAATGCTGCGGATGTGGCCTTCCTGTGCCTGCCCGACGCAGCGGCGCGTGAAGCGGCGGCGCTGGTGAACAACCCCAACACCTGCCTGATCGACGCGAGCACCGCGCACCGCATCGCGCCAGGCTGGGCCTTCGGCCTGCCGGAGCTGGCGCCCAGCCAACGCGCAGCGCTTCGCAGCGCCAAACGCATCGCCAACCCGGGCTGCCACGCCACGGCCTTCATCCTGCTGCTGCGCCCCCTGGTCGACGCAGGGCTGATACCGGCCACACACCCGGTATCGGCCACGTCCATCACAGGCTACTCGGGCGGCGGCAAGAAGATGATCGAGCAGTACCAGGCCGAGCCCATCGCTCCGCTGCTGACATCACCCCGGCCCTATG